>DATJDO010000145.1:0-12184 GCA_035497375.1 Chitinophagaceae bacterium
CGTTGGGAACGGTAAAGACGCGGATGCGCAATGCAATACTCGAGTTAAAATCAGTTTTTAAGTAAGGTAAGCGGACAGAAAAGTGAACATTCAAGAGTACATATCAAGCGGGATAGTGGAAGCCTACGTATTGGGGCTGGCCACGGAGAGTGAGGTACACGAGCTCAGGCAACTGATGCAACAGTACCCCGAGCTGCGCGCTGCCGTGCAGGAGCAGGAAGATGTGCTGTTGCAATATGCGCAACAAAACGCTGTCGCCCCGCCGCCACAGCTGAAACAAACCATATGGGAAGCCCTCAATGGAGAAAAAGGCCTGGATGAATCGCAACCGACCATTGTAGAACCCTCTTCCCCGTCACTACAAACAGCACCGTCTTTACTACCACGCAGAAAAAACTATGCCATGGCCGCTTCTCTGGCCTTATTCCTGCTGAGCGGACTGGGTAATGTATGGCTGCTGAATAGCAATAGGAAGCAACATACGGAGCTTACCGGGCTGCAACAAAATCAACGCATCCTGACTCTGGAAAAGAATGAGGCCCTGGCTGTGGCAGAAAGAGCCAACGCAGCTCTGAAGGTACTATCCTTACCCGGGCTGGTGAAAATAAACCTGGCCGGCGTCGGCACACATACCGGGCAATCGGGCCTCCTGTACTGGGACAAAGCTTCCGGCGATGTTTTCCTGGACCTGAATAGTATGCCACAGGCTCCTGCAGGTAAGCAATACCAGCTTTGGGCCATTATCGACGGGAAACCGGTAGATGCCGGAATGTATTCCTTCAGCAGTAGTATGACCAGAATGAAAACGATTGTCCGTGCAGAAATGTTTGCCATTACGATAGAGAACGAAGGCGGTAGCCCTACTCCTACGCTGGACCAGATGGTCGTGGCGGGTAAGACAAGCTGATACCGATAAGTTTCCGAATACATTCAAGAGCTGCTCTATGAGCGGCTCTTTTTTATTTTTTCAAAAAATATGGCCGCTTAAAACCGAATTCCTTTCCGTGTCGTAGATAAGGTACAAAAACACATTATTCATTTCAAAGCACAAATTATGAAACACGCAACAGTAAAGGCATTTGCCTTAGTCCTGGGTATGCTGGCTGCACCAGCCCTGAACAACCAGGTATTTGCACAGGAAAAAACCGTAATGGTAGGAGGAGCGCCCATGTACCCATCTAAAAACATTGTCGAGAACGCAGTTAATTCAAAAGACCATACCACATTGGTAGCAGCCGTAAAAGCAGCAGGACTGGTAGAAACACTGCAATCACCCGGACCGTTTACTGTATTTGCACCGGTAAACAAAGCATTTGACAAATTGCCCGCCGGCACGGTAGATAATCTGTTGAAGCCGGAAAACAAACAAATGCTGACCTCTGTGCTCACCTATCACGTAGTGCCCGGTCGCCTGGGTAGCAAGGAACTGATGGATAAGATCAATGCAGGCGGAGGAAAGGCCATGCTGAAGACCGTACAGGGTGAACAGCTCACCTTTATGATGAAAGGAAAAGACCTGTGGGTAATGGATACCAAAGGCGGAAAAGCCAAAGTAACAACCAAAGATGTATTCCAGAGCAATGGAGTGATCCACGTGATCGACAAAGTACTGATGCCTTAGCACAGGCATACACCCGAAAACTGTTTTTATTGGTTAGATGGTGATTGGAAAAACCCCGGGCCGAATGGTCCGGGTTTTTTTGTGGACCGCAGGTCTGTGCAGAAACAATCGTTTTCCTTTTTGCAATTCGTTTTAGATTTGTAATCATGAACCCGTACGAACAGAAATATCAGAACCGGTACCTCCTGCTGAACCCTGCCCAGCGCCAGGCAGTAGACACCACCGATGGTCCCGTAATGGTGATTGCCGGACCGGGCACCGGTAAAACAGAAGTATTGGGTATGCGGATTGCTAACCTGCTGCGCAGTGAGGCACAGATAGCACCACACGAGATACTGTGCCTCACCTACACAGAAGAAGCCGCGCACAATATGCGCAAACGCCTTACTGACATCGTAGGCCTTCCTGCACAAAAGGTGAACATATTTACCTTCCACGGTTTTTGCAACAGCATTATACAAAGCAACAGTGAATATTTCGGCTTGCGCCAGCTTGAGCTGCTGACCGACCTGGAACGTGTGGAACTGATGCAGGAACTGTTGTCGCAACTGCCGGCAGACCACCCCATGCACCGCATGGGTACCGCAACATTTTACGACCTCAAGCCACTGGATGCCTTTTTTGCCGAAATGAAAAAGGAAAACTGGTCGGCGCAGGATATCCTTGACGCTATAGAGCAGTACCTGAACGACCTGCCCAACCGCGACCAGTACATCTATAAGAAGAAAACTAAAACGAGCAATGCCGGCGATCTCAAACAAAAAGAGATCGACGCCGAGGCGGACAGGATGAAGCGGACGGCCGCAGCAGCCAACCTGTTTAACGCCTATAATAATAAAATGATGCAGCTGGGCCGTTATGACTTTGCAGACATGATCCTCTGGGTAATTGATGCGTTTAAGAAAAACGCCTACCTGTTGCAGCATTACCAGGAGCGTTACCAGTATATACTCGTCGATGAGTTCCAGGACACCAATGGCGCGCAAAACGAAATTCTGAATCTGCTGACGGCCTATTGGGGCGAGGATGCCAACATTTTCGTTGTAGGCGACGATGACCAGAGCATCTATGAATTCCAGGGTGCACGTATCAAAAATATTCTCGAATTCTACGAGAAATACAAAGCCCGGATACAGGTAACAGTGCTTACTGAAAACTATCGTAGTGGGCAGGCCGTTCTGGATAAAGCCATGAACAGCATCGGCAACAACCGGCAACGCCTGCTGCATGCACTGGACGCCTTGAATCTGGATAAAAACATCGTAGCTGCCCATCCACGTTTTGCAGTGGAAGAAATACCCGAACCTACCGTTACAGAGTATTACAACACCCTGCATGAAAGTGTGGCTGTAGTACAACAGATCGAGGCGATAGCCTTACAGGGCATAGCCCTGGACAATGTGGCGGTCCTGTATGCGCAACACAAACAGGCCGATCATCTGGTTGCACTGCTGGAGCGAAAAGGCCTGCCTTACTCCATACGCCGCAGTATTAACGTACTGGACGAGTTGATCCCACGCCAGGTACAAAAGATCTTTACCTATCTTGCCCAGGAAAACAGGAAGCCTTTCAGCGCCGAGCATCTTCTTTTTGAATTGCTCCATGCCCCATACCTGGGTATAAACCCTAATGATATAGCCCGGCTGGCGTTGTACCTGGGCGGAAAGGAGGCCAAAGAAAAAAACATCCGGCACTGGCGCCAGCTTTTCGTGCAGGAAATGCTGTTGAGCACGATGGAATTACAAAGCCTGAAGCAGATCCTGCACTTTGCCCGGTTACTGGACAACTGGCTGCAGCAATTACAGGTGCTGCGTATGCCGATGCTGCTGGAGAAGGTCGTCTATGACACCAACCTGGTTTCGTGGTGTCTGCAGGGAGACAATGCCACCTGGCAAATGCAGGTGTTGCAGACTTATTTTGCTTTCGTCAATGCACACAGTACACCGCAGACAAGCCTGTATAACCTGCTCGATATTATCGAAAAAATGAGGAGTGAGGGTGTGCAGCTTCCGCTTCAGAAAATCGTACGGCAGGAAAAGGGAGTACAACTATTTACAGCACACAGTGCCAAAGGCCTGGAATTTGAATATGTGTTCCTGATTGGCTGCACGAAAGATTTCTGGGAGAAAAAATCTTCGGGCAGCGGGGGCATCAAATTACCTGATACCCTTACGCGCACGGTAGACGAGCAGGACAATGACTACAGGGTAGAAGTAGCGCGCCGGGTATTTTACGTTGCCCTTACCCGGGCCAAAAAATACCTGCATGTTTCCTATGCACAACAAAAAGATGATGGGAAGCCGCTGGAAGCTTCTTTATTTGTGCAGGAAATCAGCAGCCAACCCGTAAAGCATGCGGTACCGTCACCTGAGCTGCTTGCAGCATTGCAAACCTTGCTGGGGCCTGTAAGCGGCACCTATATTCAACTGGTAGACAGGGGCCTGATGCAGAAACAACTGGACAACTTTGCGCTCAGCGCCTCTGCATTAAGTAAATACCTGCACTGCCCCATACAGTTCTATTATGAAAATGTACTCAGTACGCCTGTTGCTGAAAATGACAGTATGGCCTTCGGTACCGCCGTTCACTATGCGCTGGAGCGGGCATTCCTGGAAATGACAAAAGCACCGGACAAAAGCTTTCCCCCAGTAGCTGATGTACTGAGTTTTTTCCGTTATAAAATGCACGACAGGGAACTGGCTTTCACGCCCTTGCAGTACGAACGCCGCATGCAGAAGGGAATAGAGCTGCTTCAGGAATATTATACAGAACACGTGGAGCAATGGTCAAGGGAGGTCTTGCTGGAGCAGTGGTTTCAGGCCATTGTAGATGGCGTGCCGGTAAAGGGCAAAATAGACAAAATAGAATTACAGGAACAAGGGTATTGCCGCGTGGTGGATTATAAAACAGGGAAGCCGGACAGCCCGCATACCCGCGAAAACCTGTCGCCCCCCAATGAAAAAAACAATATGCTCGGCGGGGATTACTGGCGGCAAATGGTTTTCTATAAACTTTTAGTGGAGCATCAGCCCTTCAACCGCCTGCAGGTGACAGAGGGTATATTTGAGTACCTGGAGCGTAATAAAGGCAACAGCTACAGCCATAAGGTCATTTTTATGCCGGACGACGAGCGCGTAGTGAAAGAACAGATCAGGTCCGTTTACGAACGGATCAAGAACTATGAGTTCGGGGAAGGTTGCGGAAAGGAGGATTGCAACTGGTGCAACTTTGTAAAAGACAACCAACTCAACATCAAGCCTTCTTACGAATAAAAAACGCCGGGCAATTGAATTGCCCGGCGTTTTTATTACAATATCTGCAAGCAGATTAGTTATTTGTTGGGATTTCTTTCTGAGCGCCCACCATATCACCTACGAATTTTGCTACAGAAGCAATTTTCTCAGGATTCAGTGAGTAGTGGATAAACTTACCGTCACGTACGGTGTTTACTACATTGGCACGACGAAGAATAGCCAGGTGCTGAGACGCAACAGACTGCTCCAGGCGTAATTTCACATAGATCTCAGTCACTTTCATGGTTTTATGTTCATTCAGCAACTTTATAATTTGCTGGCGCAATTTATGATTGATCGCCCTTAATGTCATTGCAGCACTTTTTACAGCCACATAATCCAGTCTGATCTGATCAGCTGAATTTTCGTCTTTACGAATAACCAAAGTATTCGATGTCATTAATGTTTCCATCTACTTTATTTGTTTTTTTAACTGTTTGGTTTGTTTATTAAAATTTTTCTACTAAAAGATTATTGTATCATTAAACTTATGCAAACATACGTTTTTGATTAAAACAAATTACTCACATATCAAAAAATAACGTTACACTTTAGTTAAAATAAGTTAATGCTATAATTTTTTTATTTACCAAATAAGTAAATCGCTGATTGTCAAACAGTAGACCAGCAATTAAATTAAACAGCGGGTATCTTTTATTTATCCACATTAAAGAATAAAAATGCAAGTATTTTGTAATCTACTACTGCATGTATACTATACATTTTCAGCAGCGGTTTTTACCAATGGTATTTCTTTTATTTCTTTAATTTTAGCATAGCCCCCCAGCACATTTCTCAGGTTATGAAAACCCTGGCGTTTCAACAGAGATGCCGCAATTACCGAGCGATACCCTCCTGCGCAATGCACATACAGGTTTCTTTCAGGATCTACCATAGCAATGGTCAGTATATCAGCAAAGGTACTCAGGGGCATATTAGTGGCACCCTTTATATGACCATCATTAAACTCAGACTCCTTCCTTACGTCCAGTATTTCAAGGCGTTTGTCATTGGGCAGGTCCATAGCCAATTCGTCTACATCGATATCAATAATCAGGTCCAGGGGTTCTCCTGCAGCTTTCCAGGCCTCTATCCCACCGGCCAGGAAACCTTGTACGCTGTCGAAACCGATCCGTGCCAGGCGGGTAATGCTTTCTTCCTCCTTTCCTTCATCGGCTACGAGCACCAACTGTTGCCCGAAGGGTAAAACAATGCCGGCCCACTCTGCAAAGCGCCCGTCCAGGCCGATGCTCACCGACTCCGGTATAAAGGATTCTGTAAACACTGTGCTGTTACGGGTATCCAATATCCAGGCCCCTTCGCTGACCAGCGCCTTAAAAGCAGCGACATCTAATGGGGTAAGGCCTTTTTGCATGACGGTATCCAGGCTGTTGTAACCTGTTTTGTTGATTTTGGCATTGATCGGGAAATAGGCCGGAGCTTCAGACAGACCACTGGTCACCGTTTGTACAAACTCCTCTTCTGTCATATCCTGCAGGGCATAATTCATTTGTTTCTGTACGCCAATGGTACTGAAGGTATCCGGTCCCAGGTTTTTACCGCAGGAAGAGCCGGGTCCGTGCGCAGGATACAGAATAATGTGGTCTGCCAGAGGTTTGATCTTCGTATTCAGGGAATGATACAGTTTTGCAGCCAGTTCTTCCTTGCTCAGCTCTCCGCTGAACAGGTCGGGACGACCCACATCGCCCACAAATAAGGTATCTCCGGTAAAGATGCAATAAGGGGCACCTTTTTCATCATGCAGCAGATAGCAACTGCTTTCCAGCGTATGGCCCGGGGTATGCAATACGGTCATCTTCAGGGATCCGATGGTAAACTCCTCCCCATCCTTTGCTTTATGAAAAGCAAAAGAGGCTTCGGTATCAGGACCATAGACAATTGTGGCGCCCGTTTGCCTTGCCAGCTCCAGGTGTCCGCTCACAAAGTCCGCGTGGAAATGCGTTTCAAAAATGTACTTGATCTTTACATTCTTCTCTTCGGCCAGTTGCAGATAAACATCCACATCACGCAGCGGGTCTATAATAGCCGCTTCCTGACCATCACTGATAAAATAAGCTGCCTCGCTCAGGCATTTGGTATATAATTGCTCTACGTACATCAATTAAGGTTTTAAACCATACAACCCGGCAAAAGTACGTATTTATCATCGGAATGAATATTAGTATTAAACAATATTTAGAACGTAAATTTCTATAGTAAGCATAAAAAAGCCGCCCCTTATCGGGACGGCTTTCATTAAAAGATTGGTTTCAGATCTTATTTCTGAACATTAAATTTAGCAATGGAAACATTGTCTCCTACGCTTACACGCAGCATGTACATACCGGTAGAGATCGTAGAGAGATCCAGGTCGTGCTTGCTGTTAGTGTTGTCCAGTTCTTTTACCAGTACAGTGCGGCCGGCAGCGTCCATTACCGTAGCGGTAGCTTTGTTGTCTGCAGCAATGTTCAGGTCAAAAGACAACTGGTTTACAGCAGGGTTAGGATAAGTTCTAATTGCGCTTGGGTCGTTGAATGAAAGTTCATTAATGCCCGTAGGAGTTTTATTGATCCAGATTCTTTGTGTATCTGTTGTGCCAGGAGTAAATGTAATAGCTGATTTAGAAGTGGTCACACCGATTGGCCTCAAATACCACCAGTACTGAGTGTTATTTGTAAATGGTTTGGCGACTAAGGCTTTTGAAGAATTATACAGACCTTCAATTGATGCAAAAGGTGTAGGAACGCCGTTCACAGCCATGATAGAATCTTTTTTCAGCGTCTTGGTAACGATTACAAACTCATTAGATGTATAAGACGAACCTGAGAAAGGACTGCCTGGAACAACATAGTGAATGGTATCACCCACCATAACGGAATCCGCAACGGTCGGAGAAAGGTTTTGAAACAAATAAATCGGTTTTTGAGTTGAGCTTGTTGTAACGTTTGTATCCACAGCTGGCTTAACGATCAAAACTGCAATTGTAATGTTTCTTTGAGCCTGTACAGATACTGCCAAAACCAAAGCAATAAGGGCTAAGTAAATTTTTTTCATAGATTTTTAAGTTTTTTTTTAATAAAATTATAAGGCGAAGATAATGATTCTCATCGAAAAAAAAGCCTGCCATAAAAATTTTTTGACGAAAAAAAGCCACTCTTTTAGGGAGTGGCTTTTCACATTTTTTACGTTTGAACTATCTGTTGATCAGGAACTTACTGATCATAGCCTCCTTATCGGTATCGAGCCGGAGGAAGTAGGAGCCGGGAGCCAGCATGCTCACATCAACATCTACTTTTTGTGTGCCGTAGTTGTTCCGGTCGAGTTCCTGTTGTTTTACAATCCGTCCCATGGCATCCATCACACGCACAGTAGCCGGATTTTGCAGCGCATTGAAGTCGAAGTGAAAAGACACCTGGTTATTGGCAGGGTTAGGGAAAACACTAAGCGCCGTTTTGGAAGAAGCAAACAGGTCTACCACACTCAGCGGATAGCCCAACACCCATATGTGTACCGTATCGAGTGTATTGCCCATACCATTTGCAGAGAATTTAATATCATTGTAGCCAGGGATAATTTTTCCCTGGGGTACTATATTGACGATCTCGACATACCAGGCATAACGCGCGCTGTCCTTACTTTCCGGCCGCTTGAACGGGTGGTAGTATACTTTTCTTGTCTTTTCTGTTTCTATATTTTTATCGTTGGCATCAAACATGGTTTGCACCAGGTCTGTAGTGGGATAAGGATAAGAAGGAGCATAAACCGTATCGAACAATACAGGCCATGTCGGTCCGTCCACAATATGATTGAGCACTATAGAGCTGCCTACAGGCACGCCTACGGTGTACGTGCGGAAAAAAGTCTTTCCTTTCGCGCTTCGGGAGTCATGCAGGAAGATCGTATCGCCTATCCGGATGGAGTCTGGCCCCAGGTTGGTAATGGTATAGGCGGTGAATATTTTTTGATTGGGCAGTAAAACATGATACTTGCCGTGTTCCGGGGTATCAATACGGATCGTGGTGGTGATCGTTCTTGTTTGTGCCTGCAACCCCATGGCAGCAAGCAATACAAGCAGGGTTAAGTAAATGTTTTTCATGGTTTATTTTTTTTGTGAAAGAGAAAAAATAATATAGGCGAAGATATAAAATTTGTGTTAAAAGAGCATACTCATCTATATTATTTTTAATCAAAAAGGGAGGCTTGTCCGTTCCGGATCCGCCTGAAGGCCGTAAGGTTCCACTCGTGCTTTGTTTCATTCAGTCTGAATTTTTTACAGTAAAGGGAAAATTGTATCCTGATCAATTCAGCGACCTTGCCATCGCCGGCCATCCGTTGACCAAAACGGCTGTCGTTTACGTTGCCCCCATGGCAACTGCTGATCATATTCCAGACTTTTTCTGCCCGGTCGGGAAAACTTTTGCGCAGCCAGTCTTCGAATATCGGGCCTATAGCCCCGTTCAGGCGTACGACAGTATAGCCAGCCCATTGCGCCCCGGCTTCAGCAGCAGCTTTCAGTACATCATGCATGTGATTGTCGTTGAGTCCCGGGATAATCGGGGCATTCATAATGCCCACAGGGATATCATGCCTGGCCATGGTCTCCACTACTTTAAGCCTGCTTTTATACGTTGCAGTACGGGGCTCGAGTTTTAACCTTAGTTTTTCATCGAGCGATGTGATGGAGCTGAACACCCGTACCAGTTTTAGTTTAGCCAGTTCCTGCAGGATATCCAGATCACGCAGGATCAGTGCATTTTTACTGAGTACTCCTACCGGGTTACGATACTGCAGGCAAATCTCCAGCATTTGCCGGGTAATCTTCATGTTCCGCTCTATGGGTTGGTAACAGTCCGTATTGCCGGACAGGGAAATCGGCGCCGGATTCCAGCTTTTACGTTCAAAAAATTTGCGCAGCAGATCCGGTGCATTTTTCTTGACCACGATACGGCTTTCAAAATCCAGGCCTGCGCTATAGCCCCAGTATTCGTGCGAGTTGCGTGCATAGCAATAAATACATCCATGTTCGCAACCCTGATAGGGATTTGCTGAAAAGAGCATCCCTACATCCGGGCTCTTTATTTCATTGACCACAGTGCGGCTTTCATCAAAAATATATTGCGTTTTCCGTATATCATGCTCCCAGTCGTCTATGCCTTCGGCAAATTCCTGTACATAAGCGCCTTTAAGAAAACGGTTCTGTGGATTGTATTGCGCGCCTCTTCCTGTATCGTGCCTGTCGTTCGCCTTCTGGTTGATCATAATAGTATCAATTGTGTTGCTTCAAAATACAGGAATCGAAGCAGGAAAAGAGCAGGAATAACAAGATTGTGGACAAGTCTTGCACGCTGCATAAAGTTGCGCAAAAATCATATACAGATCGAGCTATGAATTACCTTGCAGGGACTTAAAAAACAAACAACTATGAGTAGCATACTGTACCAAGTAGCAAACGGAGTGGCGCACCTTACCCTCAACCGCCCTGAAAAATACAACAGCTTCAATAAGGAGATGGCACTTGCGCTGCAGCAGCGGCTGGATGAGGCGGCAGCAGATGAGTCCGTACGCTGCATCCTGTTGCAGGGCAGTGGTAAAGCTTTCTGTGCCGGCCAGGACCTGGGCGAAACAGAAGACCCGACACAACTTGATTTTGATGCCATACTGACGGAACGGTACAATCCCATCGTCCTGCGCCTGCGCGAAATAAACAAACCTGTGGTCTGTGGTGTGAACGGTGTAGCGGCAGGCGCCGGCGCCAACCTGGCCCTTGCGGGCGATCTGGTTGTGGCCAAACAAAGTGCTGCTTTCATACAGGCATTTATCAATATAGGACTGATCCCCGATTGCGGCGGAACCTTTATGCTGCCCCGGCTCATCGGCGCGCAGCGCGCAATGGCGCTGTGTATTACCGGGGAAAAAGTAGCTGCCGAACAGGCTGTTGCGATGGGTATGATCTACAAGGCCGTTCCGGACGAAAACTTTGAAGCGGAATGTACCGCCCTGGCAGAAAAACTGGCGCAAATGCCGACCCAGGGTATTGCCCTGACCAAAAAGCTGATCAACCAGTCTTTTGACAACACGCTGGCGCAACAATTGGAGCAGGAAATGCGTTTGCAGGTACAGGCGGGTAAAACATCCGACTTTAAAGAAGGTGTTGCCGCATTCCTGGAAAAAAGAAAACCTGTCTTTAACGGAAAATAAATTCTTGACACAATGGCTGCATATACCCTGCAACAGTTGTTTGAACAAAGGTTGGAAACCATAGCGCAGTATTACCGGCAGGGAGACCTGTCTCTTGGATACCGGCGCCTGATGGATGCTGCCCTGGACACCGGTGACACCCAGGTGTTTAACGCAGTGGCGGCACATACTGAATGGCTGGAAACGGAACAACCAGATGATGCAACAAACTGGACAAGGGCTGCCGTATTGCTGGAGCAGATAAATGCTGCAGGTGTGCAGGCGAAGAAGACTGTAGGCGAAGAAATTATGAACGCGCAGCAGATCAGGAAAACCTATTCCGGGGGTAATTTTTCACTGGGTCCGGTAGATATTGACCTGCGGCGCGGAGAGCTACTAGGGCTGGTCGGGGAGAATGGTAATGGTAAAACCACCCTGCTCAGGGTATTGGCCGGGGAGTTGCGGTATGACTCCGGTAACATTGACTATCATTTGCCGCAAAGCGGTAATCCTTACGACCTGCGCAGCCAACTGGCCTACATACCCCAGCGTACCCCCAAATGGTTTGGCCCACTGAAAGACAATCTCAAATTTACCCTGAGCAGTTACGACCTTAAAGGTGCAGCCAATGAAGCTTATGTACTGATGTACATTGCCAGGATGGGCCTCTGGAAATACCGGAACCTGGACTGGAACCAGCTTTCTTCAGGTTACAAAATGCGTTTCGAGCTGGCCCGGACCTTCCTGCGCAGGCCGGACATCCTGTTGCTGGATGAGCCGCTGGCCAACCTGGATGTACTCGCCCAGCAAACGATACTGGAAGACCTGAAAACCTTGTCTGATTCACTGTCTACACCTATGGCAGTGGTGTTGAGCTCGCAGCAGCTGTACGAAGTAGAGAAGGTATCAGACAAGGTCCTCTTCCTGAAAAGCGGACAGCCCATGTGGCAGGACAATACTACCGCAGCGGGCACGGATGTCGCTTCCGCGGAAACAGCAGGCCTGATCGTGGAGTTTGACACGGATGCGGGCCGGGAACAATTACAGTCGGCCTTCGCTCATCTACCGCTGGAAAAGATCAACTTTAACGGGG
>DATJDO010000146.1:0-4600 GCA_035497375.1 Chitinophagaceae bacterium
GCAATACCGACAAGCAGGGTGAATACTACGTGCGCGACGCCGGCGGCAACATACTGGCCGTATACCGTACCCACAGCGTATACGACCGGGTGCTCCGTTTCAAGATCCTGGTGGTCGAAGGCAGTGGTGTCCTCAGCCCCACGGACGGTTTAGGCACCGTGCTCACCGATGTGCTCACCGCGGACTACTCCGGTACCAGCCTTATCGACGGCCTCAAAGGGGTCGTGCTCAGCGGGCATAGCGGCTGGGTAGGAACCTATACCAACAAGCCCATCGGCTTTTACTGGAATGCTGACCCCACCCTGCGCAGCACCCTGCTGTATAGCGGCAACGCCTGGATAGACGCCATGCGTGCCTCGGCGCCACAGGTGCACCGCGATGCCCTGCTGCTGGCCGGTACAGGCGTACAGCCTTTATTTTTCTCTGCGATGGACCAGCCTGCCGAAGGCCGTAAGCTCATCCAGCATTACAGCACCCAGATGCCCCAGCCGGTTTGCCAGTCCATCTGGAACAGCGTACAGGCACAGTATATCCCCGGCAACCATGTGGCCAACGCCAGTGCCCTGTATACCAAGATGACCCCCCAGTTCAAGCCCATGCTGCTCAGCCAGATGACCCAGCAGATTCAGCAGAACTTCCAGCAGGCACAGCCCCAGGCAGCGGCCTTCTACAACGCCGTAATGGCCGACAATACAGTCTGGTCCGCCCCTGTCCTGCGGGCGAACAATGGCCCATGGACCTCCGGTATCACGCAGATCGTGAACATGTATGCCAACGACGGCGCCCTGCAGAGCTTCTTCAATACATGGGCCGGCGGGCCTTCCGCCCTGGCCGCAGCTGTCACACCTTCATACAAGCTCGATATTGTGTACAGCGCCACGCCTTACGCCACCACCCGCGATATGTGCCTTACCGCCACCACAGACGAGCTCACCGGCGTGATCAGCGCGATCCCCGGCATCACATACTATGGCCTGAAGCATGCGCTGGTGGAAGCTGGTATCGAAAATGCCAGGCTTAATGACATGGAGCAGATGGCTAGCAGTGGCGATACCTTGTCCCTGGCCGAGCACCACCTCTACGGCAGCAGCAGGCTGGGCGTGCAGCGCTACGATAGTGTGACGATCGCCAACATCAGCCACCTGCCCGAAGAATCTACCGTACAGGAGCGCAGCACCCTGCGCAACCGTGTGCCCTGGTACAGCTACGACTTTGCCGACCTGGTAGATAGTACCAAGCGTACGCCCTGGGCACCGGGCCCTACCGGCAATGCGTACACGGGTATTTGGAATACAAATCGTACCTTAGGCCGTAAGTTCTTTGAGGTAACAGACCATTTAGGGAATGTTTTAGCGACAGTGCTCGATCGCAAGACCGGAGCCACAGCAACAGGCGAAGCACCGGTTGTGGGTGGACTATATGATCACTGGCATGCAGACATCGCACAGGCCTCCGACTACTATCCGGGCGGTATGATCATGCCTGGCCGATACAAGGAATATGATTGGTCAAGGATGGGTAGCCAAAGCCAGCAGAAAGATGATGAAGTTTACGGAAAAGGTAATCTATATGCGTATAAGTATAGGATGAATGACGCAAGGATAAATAGATTTTTTAGCCCTGATCCTTTACACAGGCAATATCCCCACAACAGCGATTACGCTTTTGCTGAAAATGATTTGACACGCGCAATTGAGTTAGAAGGATTAGAAAAATATATTGTAACGATTGATAAGGCATGGAAAAATGGTGCCCAAGATATCACTTACACGAAAATTCAATTACCAAAAGCAGGATCTTTGGGGAATGGGGTAGCTGTAAGATTAAATTACTTTGGTGATACCCGTTACTTCTATGGCAACTCTGCTGCTTCTGCTCAGGATTTTACTCAGTATTATGAAGGGAATGGAATACCTGGACATCCTTTTGAGCGATACAATGACTCAAGAGGGTATGCAACCATTGGTTATGGGCATTTTATGAGTAATGCCGATAAGGCTCGATGGCCTAATACAGCAAGTAACAGCCCATTTGCAGTAGGATCAAAAATGTCATCGTCGGAAGCAGATGCACTTTTTGCTGCAGATTATCCTAAACATAAAGAAATGACCCTACAGAGTTTAAAGACTAGTCTTAGTGGAAATAAATTAGACGCTATGATCGACTTTGGATTCAATATTAAAGATGCTGAGAAACGAATTGGCGAATTCACACCTGAAAAAGGCGGCAATTTCTTTTTGGAATATATGAAAGGTGGTGCTGGTCTTGAAAAGCGCCGTATCGGTGAATCTGTACTTTTTAATGAAGGAGATTATATTAAATTTGATCAGGTAAAGGGCAATAGTGCAACTAAAATAGAGGAACAAATTAAATAGATTTTCATGAACGTAAAGCAGGTGTCTAACGCACATAGGCTAATAATATGCATTTCTGCATTTTTATTTTCTGGTTGTGTCAAAGCTCAGAAATTTGAAACCCTGTATGGGGAATGGCAAGTTGAAAATAATTTCATACTTCAGCACATTGGCAGTGAAACACAAGCGGAATATGATGAACGGATGAAGAAACAAGATGACTGCCTAAAGTCCACAATTACCATTGATGGTACCGGGATTAAAGTTAAGGATCGTCTTTGTGACTTTCTCGGTTGCGAGTTTAAGTATTTAATGCCTGAGTATAAAGCTGTAAAAATAGTAGAGGACAATGATTACACTCGCCAATCACTTGGAGAAGAGATGATCGACAGCAATATTATAGGAAAGGGCTTCGTGTCTCTATTGGACAGCACATATTCTCAGAAAACTCTATATTTTTACGATACTAAATGCCCAATAGACTTCGGAAGTTCAACCTTGAAAATTGTCATTATTGACAAGAATAGAATAGGTCTTTATCAAGATTACAATTTGATAAAATTGCGAAGGAAATAAATTTTCGAGGCACTAACAACCTAAATTAGAATAAAGAAGCCGCCCGATTGGGCGGCTTCTTCGTTTTATTCTTTCACCGATTACGATGGTTGGGCCTAGTTTAATTAAAGGGGCTCTTACCGCTGCACACAAAAAAGTAGCAGCGTATAATGCCACCGAAGCGGTTGTAAGGCTTGCGGCTGCCGTTTTCTTCCACGTGCGCAAGCTGTGCCTCGATAACATCAGGACGGAACAGGCCACTTTCATTAAGCACAGTAGAGGCAATGGAGCGGAATCCATGTCCTACCTGCCTGTTCTTGTAACCCATGTTATTAAGCACTTTGTTGATGGTGTTTTCGCTCATGACCGGGTGGCTCCGGCGCTGCTGGGAGGGGAAAAGGTACGGGCTGTAACCTGTAAGGCTATGCAGCTCCCGCAACAAAACTAATGCCGGTTCAGAAAGCGGCACTACATGGGGACGGCGTTTTTTCATCCGTTCGGCAGGAATGATCCATAGCTTCTGGTCGTAATCAATCTCTTCCCATTTGCCGTAACGCAGTTCCCCCGGTCGCAGGAACACATGCAGCAGCAATTTTACGGCGATACGGTTTTGTATGCTCGTAGTCACCGTTTCCAGACTGGAAAGCAACGGCGGCAGCCCCGAAGGGTGGATTGCTGCGAAATGGGTCGTTTTGGGTGCAGGAATCACCCCTTTAAGATCGGTAGCCGGGTTATGCTCCAATACCCCGCAATGCACCGCATGACGAAATACCGCGTATAGTATCCGGGCCAGGCGTGATGCTGTTTCCAGCTTCCCTTTACGGCCTATCTTACGGACGACAATAACCAAGTCCGGCGTTTTGATCTGTGCCACAGGACGACTTCCCAGCTCTGGTAAAGCATGCAACTCCAAACGCCGCCAGATGCGCTGAGCATGTTCCTCGGCCAATTGTTTCCGGTGGGTATTAAACCAATCCTGCGCCACTGCCCGGAACGTGTTTTCCGCATCGAACAGGATTGCCCGCCTGACCTCTTTTTTATGCTCCATAGGGTCTATGCTCCTTTGGAGCAGCTTCTTGGCATCATACCGCTGGTCACGGGCCTCTGCTAAGGAAACAAGCGGGTATTTGCCTATAGGCAGTAATTTTTCTTTACCCAAAAACCGGTACTTCAAGCGCCATAACTTTGAGCCTGTGGGCTGGATGAGCAGGTATAAACCTTCCCCGTCTGCTATTTTATATGGCTTATTTTTAGCCGCTGCATTTTTGATCGCTTTATCGGTCAGAAACACGTGGATACTCCTTCCATTGCCTACCCCCAAACATACCCCCACGTTTTACCGGTTCCCGGTAACGGTGAAAGCACGAACGAACGGTAAAGGACTATGTTACTGTCCTTTATCGTATGTTGCTGGATAATATGGAATGTCGGCAAAAAGCCCTGGTGACCTCTACGGCTACCGAACCAGAATGACAACCATTTGTCCATCAACCATTATCCCGGTTACGTGTTCCGGACCTACCCCCGGTTATACCCCCGGTAGTTATCTGGCCGCAGCCGGTAACTTTGAACAGCATTATAGTACCGGGAATGCAAAATCCAGTCGTTTTTTTTGCGGCTTTGGTAGATGGCTGCAAGCCGATGTTTAACCGAATCAGTTCATCACATCAGGTAGGAGTTGCAAGTAAATA
>DATJDO010000147.1:0-2093 GCA_035497375.1 Chitinophagaceae bacterium
TTCCTTTTCGTAAGGCGGTATGCTTTCGCGTACCTCAGCATGGTGATATGCCTGTTGTGCACCAGCAACCTTACCGTCTTTATACTGCTCAGCTGCATTTTCCTGGCTTTTATACTCTTCGGCTCGCAGCGCAAACAGGTCTTCTTTGCGGGACTTCTTTGTGTAGGTTTGTATTTGTTTATCTCACCAAGCAATATAAAATATGTTGAACGCGTACTGGCCAAGGTAAAGGTGCAGTCGAACAATAAAGATGCAGCCCCACTGGCTCAGGCACCGGTCAAAGACACTTCCGTTCAGGACAGCCTGATAACGGCTGTAACAGGCAAACATAAGCCTATGGTCAAAAATGAAGCACCGCAGGAAAAAATGCCGCCACCATCTAATGCAACACAACCCTATGTCTTCGGCGACGGACCTTTCCTGTACAAGGAGATTCTGAGGGATTTTGCAGGGCCTATCCTGGCCAATCTGGGCACCACCTCCCTGTATTACAATGAGCATATCCCTGAAGATACAATGGCCCTGCGCAGGGTAATGGCCAAATGGTACGGTGTTGCTTACGATTCTCTTCCTTTAGCCCTGTCGCCCAGGCCCGGTAAATTGTTGTATTTTAAAAATACCCGCAATTTCCTGCGTTCGGGCACTGTACCTTTCTTACTGGGTGCAGGCCCTGGCAATTTTTCCTCAAAAATGGCCCTCAAAATGACCGGGTTTAAACTGCAGGGCACCTATCCTGAGCGCTTCACTTATATCAGCCGGCCCTATTTTGAAAATACTTTCTTTGTACATATGTTCTTTTGGGCAAAGTCAATACCGGACAGATCCATCATCAACTATCCCGGAAGTGTGTACGGGCAGGTAGCAGGGGAATATGGACTGGCGGGTATCCTGCTCTTTACCGTGTTTTATTTTATCTACTTTTTCAAAAAGTCCTGGCAGCAGCCCCAGAAATTCGTACTACTGGCAGCCCTGCTCTTACTTTTCGTATTCGACTACTGGTTTGAATTACTGACACTTACCCTGTTCTTTGAGCTGTTTATGCTCACAGATGTGGCAGGTAAGACAGGTATTTCAGACAAGACAGAAAAAAATCATCCCATCAATCAATAGCGCCTAAGCGTACCTGATGACAGAACCAAAAAGAAGAATCGCTATTATTGACCACGTGGGCAGTAAGGCCGGAATGGATTACTATACCTATATGCTGGCATCGGGCCTGATACAGGCATCCTGTACTGTTGCGGTTTTTTCCAATTTCCGCCGGGAGGATGACAGCATTCGTTTTTTCCCTTACTTTATCAGCCATACACACTCCACCGCAAGGAAAGCCTGGAATCATTTTGCTGCTTTTTTCAAAACAGCCTTGTCTTGCCGCAGGCATGGATACAAAGAGGCTATTGTTCATTTGTTTTCCTATACGCTTAAAGATCTTTACGCGTTATTGATTTTGAATATTTTCGGAATCAAAATCACCGCCATCGTTCATGACGTACAATCCTTTGCAGGAGACGACCACCCTCTTTCCCAACAGATTATCTTTAAGTATCTTACCAGCAAGCTCATCGTGCATAACCAGTTTTCGTACCGGGTTGCCGCAGCTTCATTCGGGGACAAGCTTACTGCAAAAATGAAAATCATACCACATGGGAATTTTCATAATTTAGCCACAGTCTATCCCGAACAGAAAGCAGAAGCAAGGACACTCCTGCACTTAGACCCGGCTATTACTTATCTTTTGTTTTTCGGACAAATTAAAGATGTGAAAGGATTGGATATCCTGATCAAAGCCATGGCAAACCTACCCCAAAATATCCACCTGCTGATCGCCGGGAAGCCCTGGAAAAATGATTTTCGTTTTTACGAAAATCTTATAGATCAATCGAATACAGGGGAACGTATACAAAAACACATCGGCTTTATTGAAGACAGGCAAAGAGACCTGCTGTTTAAAGCATGCGATCTGCTGATCCTACCCTATAAAGAAATATTTCAAAGCGGGGTACAGCTGATGGCCATGAGTTACAAAATACCGATTGTAGCAAGTAACTTAGAACCAATGAAGGAACTGATCCGGCACGGGGAATCAGGGTTTC
>DATJDO010000148.1:0-4301 GCA_035497375.1 Chitinophagaceae bacterium
ACTGGTAAATAAGTATGCAGCCCTACTGATCAAAGATGACAAAGCAGCCACAGAACTGGTCGCAGCATTGCAAGAATTGAAACAGAACGAAGCACGGCAAAAAGAAATGAACAAAAACCTGCAGCAGATCGCGATTAAAGATGCAGACGAGCGTATAGCGCAGTATATTATAAACCTGGCAACAGGCAAAGACAGCTAAAACAGTAATGAACGTACTCGAACTAAAACGGATTTATTTTGTCGGCATCGGCGGCATTGGAATGAGTGCCCTGGCACGCTTCTTCAGGCAGCGCGGTGTCGCCGTGTCCGGTTACGACCTTACTGAAACAGAGCTGACCCGTAAACTGAATACAGAAGAAATTGACATCAGCTTTACTGATGATATCACACGACTGGATAAGGATGCGGAACTGGTAGTCTATACACCGGCCATTCCGCAGACCAACCAAATACTGAACTGGTACCGCGACAACAATTACCCGGTCTATAAAAGAAGCGATGTACTCCAATGGATCACGGAGGCTTTCTTCGCGGTAACAGTAGCAGGTACCCATGGCAAAACCACAGTTTCTACCATGATCGCTTACCTGCTGCGCGAAGCTGGAGACGGCAGCAATGCTTTCCTCGGTGGTATCGCAGCCAACTATCAAAGCAATTACTGGAGCAGCGACAATAAGGTAGCGGTGATCGAAGCCGACGAATACGACAGGAGCTTCCTGAAACTGTTCCCGGATATTGCCGTACTAACGGCTATGGATGCCGACCATCTCGACATCTACGGCACGGCCGAAGAAGTGGAAAAAGCATTCATTCAATACACTGCCAATATCAAACCCGGCGGCACTCTGATTGCCAAACACGGGCTAAAAAGGGCTTCAGAACTGCAAGGCGCTAAGATCCTGAGCTACAGCCTGCAGAACGATGCAGCGGACATTTATGCGGAGAACATCGTACAGAAAAACGGGGAGTACACCTTTGATGTAATGGGCAATGGCTGGATGATTAATGAAGTACACCTGCCGATAGGTGGCATGCACAATATTGAAAATGCGGTAGCCGCTATTGCGGTAACGCAGGTGTTGGAAGTGGACGCGCAAAGGGTAAAAACAGCACTTTCCGCTTTTAAAGGCGTAAAACGCCGCTTTGAGTACATCATCAAAAACGAACAAACCGTATTCATCGATGACTATGCGCACCACCCCGAGGAACTGGCCGCACTGATCAGGAGCGCGAAGAGACTGTTTTCCGGCAAGAAATGCGTGATTGCTTTTCAACCGCACCTGTACAGCCGTACCAGGGATTTTGCACAGGGCTTTGCAGATAGCCTGAGCATGGCGGACGAGATCATTCTGCTGGACATCTACCCCGCGCGTGAGCTACCGATGGAAGGAGTCAGCGCAGCGATGATAGCAGCAAGAATGAGCAACAAAGCAGTGACTATTTTATCAAAGGAAGGGCTGTTGGAATACGCACGCGTTGCACCGGTACAATTATTGATCACAGCCGGTGCAGGCGACATTGACAAATTAGTACACCCATTGAAAGAAATTTTATCAGCGAAATAAATGAGCGAGAAGCGTAAAATATCAAGCCGTAAAATCGTACAGACACTGGCAACAATCGTGTTGCTGGCCGGCTGTGTGGTGGTGATGTTGAGCGCATCGAAAGCGCAGGAACAAAAGAAAATAAGCGGCGTGCGCATCAGCATCGAAAATGAAGAGCGTTGCCAGTTTATCAGCAAAGAGGAAGTAAACCGAAGCCTGTTTGAGCGCAGGCACATGAATCCCAGGAAGATAGCGATCAACAATATTGACCTGAAAAAGATGGAGCACATTTTGTCTGCAAACCCCTGGATCGAAAACGCACAGGTTTTCCTGGACAATAATAGCACGCTGAATATTGAAGTGACACAAAGAGTGCCTCAATTGCGTGTGTTCCAGAAAAACGGCAACAGTTACTATATCGACTCTTCGGCCCACATATTACCGCTGTCCGATCATTACACCCATTACGAGCTATTGTTCATCAATGTACCTGACCTGCGCGAAGACAGTATAGGCAATGACCTGAAGAGGAAAATGATAGCCATTGCCAACTTCATCAAACGCGACACCTTCTGGCAGGCACAAACTGCAGAAGTCGTGGTAAACGGATTCGACAATTTTGAAATCGTACCAGTGCTCGGCACACACAAGATCCTGCTGGGCAACGCGGATAACATAAAGGAAAAGCTGGAAAATGTTTTTGCATTTTACCAGAACGTCCTGAATAAGATAGGCTGGGACCGCTATACGGTGATAGATGCTCGGTTTAAAAACCAGGTAGTCGCCGGGCCTTCACTACCCTGGAAAGCACCTGTAGACAGAGCCCTTAGTAATATGAACTGGGTAAAATCCATTGTGGGAGACAAGCCGAAGGAAGAAGACATAGCAGCAATGACCATGCTGGCGCCATCAAACATGCAGGGCGACAGTCTGAAAACAAGACAATAAAAAATAACGACATAAATACAGTAAAAATGAGCAAGAAAGAACAACCCATTATCGTAGGATTAGACATCGGAACCACCAAAGTAGTTGCCATCGCCGGGCAAAAAAATGAGTTTGGGAAGCTGGAAATCCTAAGTGTGGGTAAAACAGAATCGCAGGGTGTACGCCACGGGGTGGTGATGAATATCGACCAATGCATTCGTTCGATACAAATTGCTATTGAAAAATGCCTGGCCAACAATGCAGACCTGGATATCAAAGAAGTGTATGTCGGTATTGCAGGCCAGCACATCAAAAGCCTGCAGACCCGCGGCGACCGCATGCGCCCCGATACCGACTCTGAAATCACACGGAAAGAAATTGAAGGCCTGATCAATGACCAGAAGAAAACCTTCATTCCCGCAGGTGACGAGATCATCGATATCGTACCCCAGGAGTTTTTTGTTGACGATATGCAAACCACACTCAGTCCAGTGGGCATGAATGGTGTGAAGATCGGGGCGAACTTCCACATTGTAACCGGTGACAGGAATGCTATCCGCAATATCAAACGTTGTGTAGAGCGCTCTTCAATGAAAACAAAGGACCTGGTCTTGCAGCCCCTGGCTTCAGCTGCTGCGGTCATGAGCCCGGAAGACCTGGAAGCTGGCGTAGCGATTGTTGATATCGGTGGTGGCACCACAGATATGGCTGTATTCTATGACGGTTTATTAAAACATACTGCTGTAATCCCTTACGCCGGTGTTAATATTACCAACGACATTCATTATGGATTGGGCGTACTGCGGGCGCAAGCCGAGCAGTTGAAAGTGCAGTTCGGTACCGCACACGCAGACCATGCTAATCCTAATTCATACATCACCATACCGGGTCTGAAAGGCTTGCCTCCGAAAGAGATTTCGGTAAAAAACCTAGCCCACATCATCCAGGCACGTACGCACGAAATACTCGATTACGTGCTGTATCACCTGAAACAAATCGGCCTTGAAAAAAGGTTGCATGGTGGTATTATCCTGACGGGTGGTGGTGC
Source organism: Chitinophagaceae bacterium (assembly GCA_035497375.1). GTDB lineage: Bacteria > Bacteroidota > Bacteroidia > Chitinophagales > Chitinophagaceae > Rurimicrobium. The sequence continues at coordinate 3,520 of DATJDO010000148.1, forward strand.
CAGCCTGAAACACATCACACAGCTTACAGAGTATGTAACAGGCATGAGCGCCAGGATTGGTTTACCCAACGAGCATCTGGCAGGTGGACACAGCGAAGAGATGGGCGATCCCATGTATTCTACCTGCATCGGACTGATCCTGAGGGGCTACCACGATTTTGAAAACGGCAATTATAAAGCTTCCGAAAACAACTTGTTGCACATTAACCTTGAAGAACAAAAATCGGACATACTGAACCAGCCGGCAAAACAAGAGGTCGTTTTTACTGAAGAGCAGGAAGAGATGGGCAGGAAGAGAAAGCGCCAGATTGGTAAAATTTTTGACGGCCTGAAAGACAAGCTGATGAGCATGTTCGAAGATGAAGAAGACCGAAAATTTGATTAACAGCACACACACAACTACGTAGCACACAACTTACCCCCATACATTAACCCATTTTAAAAAATTAAACAGTATGATACATTTTGAAATCCCCAAAAATCAATCCTCCATCATCAAAGTGATTGGAGTGGGTGGCGGCGGCAGCAATGCTGTAAACTACATGTATAACCTCGGCGTTGAAGGAGTAGACTTCCTGATTTGCAATACAGACTCTCAGGCCCTGGCCCTGAGTCCAATACCCAATAAGATACAATTAGGCCCTATGCTGACACAAGGCCTTGGAGCAGGTGCGAATCCCGAAATCGGTAAACAGGCCAGCGAAGAAAGCCTGGACGATATCACCAAGATTTTGAAAGTAAATACCCGCATGGCTTTCATTACAGCGGGCATGGGCGGCGGT
>DATJDO010000149.1:0-4265 GCA_035497375.1 Chitinophagaceae bacterium
TATTTCCAATTGCCTGAACTCGATACAGTACCTGAATTATACTGCAGATCATGAGGCTGCGCAAGTATATCTCGGGCGCTTTGCCCGCCTGATCCGTATGACGCTGCAATACTCAAGGAAAGTTTTCATAACAGTAAGCGAAGAAATTGCCTACTTGTCCGAATACCTGCAAATGGAACAATTACGCCTGAAAGAGCGGCTTCACTACACGATTGATAACGAACTGGAACACGGGACATTGATTCCGGCCATGCTCTTGCAGCCTTATGTTGAGAATGCCCTGAAGCATGGAATATCCGACCTGCCATATGGTGGAACGGTAAACATCGGATTCAGCAAAGCGGGTACAAACCTGGTGATAAAGATCAGTGACAATGGTCCTGGTTTTTCTGACGGTCACTCTGCTGAATCGATGGGCTTAAGGCTTTCGTCGACGAAGGCGCTGAGCTACAACGAGCTGTTTAACATGGACGTTACGATACAATGCAGTAATAAACAGGAATCCGACTCGCACGGTACAGGTGCGGTGATTTGTATCATCATAAAAACAAACAAAAAATGGAAAAACCAACTACACGTGCTGTCATCATAGACGACGAACAGGACGGACAAAATATAATTGCGTTATTGCTGCAACAATTTTTTCCCGAAATCAGCGTGGAAGGGAGGGCTGCAAATGTAATAAAGGGTATCCAACTGATCAAAACCCTGGAGCCGGACCTGATTTTCCTGGATGTGGAAATGCCCGATGGTGACGCATTTGACGTGTTGTCTGCCTGCCGGGACAGTGTAGCGCAGGTAATACTGGTTACCGGCCACGAACATTACTCGCTCAAAGCCATAAAAGCTTCTGTAATGGAGTATGTGCTGAAACCGGTAAACAAGGAGGAGTTTGTCGCTGCAGTATATAAAGCCCTGAATCATATCGGTCAGAACAAGGCATCCAGCTTGTCTATCGGTAATATTTACAAGCACCTGATGATCAAAAAAGTCCGTATCCCGACGCTGACGGGTTTTTCCCTGGTCAGTGCGGAAGAGATCATCCGCTGTGAAGCGACTGGTAGTTATACTACCATCTTCCTGAATGGGAAAAAGACAATCACAGCTTGTAAAACCCTGGGTGAATATGAAGAAGAACTCAACCTGTATGGATTTGTGCGCATCCACCGCAAGCACCTGATCAATGTGCAGTACATTATCGAATACCACAAAGGTAAGAGCGGTGGTGGCTATGTTACGCTGCAGGGCCGGGAAGTGCTGGAGGTGTCGATCCGGAAGAAAGGAGAATTGCTGCAGGCGATTGTTTAAGTGCCTGGGGAAGCTACTGTTTCAAGCAGTTTTACAGTATCTTATTCATATAGCTTACGTTTAGGGAGTACATTGTCCAGTTTGCCTGGTATCGTATACAGGAAGTTATCAATGCTTCTTTGTTTCCCTGGCTTGCTTTTAAAGAAAAAAACGCGCCAGGAAAAAGTACAGAGCCACTACGGAGATTTAAGGTGCTTGCCAGTATCTTGTTGCGTTCAGTGATGCTTTCTGAAACTTCGACTTTTACCAGACCCTTCACTGGTTTGCCAGCTGTCCAATAAAATGAGGCGGGCGGGAAAATAAATCTTGCTCCGCTGTGGCTGTAGAAAGCACCTCCCTGCTCTGCGTTTATGAGCTGCATTGTTTTCCTGTTTAGAGATGCTTTATCGGAACTGAGGCTGGTACAAACAGGCTTTTTCATCATAAGCTTGCCCGATAGGTCCGGCTCTTTTTTTGACAGGCAAAAAAAGCCAGCACTGCTGACAACCAAAGTCTACGGATATTGAAGCTTTTCATGTACAAGAAATCTTACAGGGTGATAGATTGGATGTAAAATGACTTAAAAGAAAAGATTTGCCAATCTCTATTAAGTAAACGATGGTCTTTTGCCAATAAACGTTGCAGTCCTGCAATAAGTGTAAATAAGAAGGATATCTGTTTAGTATCAGTTTTCTCGTGGCATCTGCTTTTCGCCCATCATTTGTCAATACGAAAGGAAGGGGAAATGTGCCCAGAAAGGCACATTTATTAAGCAAATCAACAAAAGCAGTCTATCTGATTACATGTAATTTCTGAACAAGAGATTGAGTGCCAACCTTAGTATTCACAATATATATGCCAACAGGCATAGATTTGGTGCCGATAGTAATGCTTTGAAAACCTTGCTTAAGGATTCCGTTGAAAATATGTTGTATGATTTTTCCGGTGATGTCAGTTACCTGAACGCCTGCCGGATCTGTATTTTCGGGGCAGGCACAGGCTTTGCGTCCATATTGTTCCCTATTTGTAGCATCCATTTCAGGGCATACATCCCAAACCTGCGGGTAAGGAAGTCTTCCCCATATAGCAGGAGGAGATGATGGAGGATAAACATCTGCAAAGCTCGGGTTTGTGGGAGGAATCACTCCGGAGTTACTGGGCCGGAGAGCGTTTTGTCGCTAACGGCAAAAAATTCGTAGCATCCAGGCAGGCTAAGAGAATCTATGAGGGAAGAAATATCATACTCACAGCTTTCAGTAACCGGATCGCAGTAAGTCGCAGGAAAAGGTCCTATGTAGTTTGGTGCAGTAGGCGAAAGCCCCAGGTGTTTTGACCAGAAACATGTCCCCAGGCCGAAGTGTTATAATTTGCTCTTAAGGTTAATTTGTTATTTTCTGCATTGTAGATAATGCAGCCAGTGGGTGCAGTAAATGGTCCTGCTGCTTGGCAACAAAAGCCAAAGAGCATAAAGAGGAGTGATAGAAGATTTTTTCATAAACAGTAAAATTTTAATTTGGTTATAGGTCATATTCAAGGACGGTGAAAAACTTACAGGAGGGCCCTTGTTCATAGATTGGCTTCATTATGTTTACCCAAAATAAATACAGAGAGAAACCTTCACCTATAAGGAATGATTAAGTGCATGCGAATAGTAAATAAATGTAGGCGTGACAATTTACCTGATGTCATCTTAAAGAGTTCAGGTTCTGTTTCTGATCTTGCTGGAACACAACAAAAAAGCAGGCCATAGGCCTGCTTTTTTAATTCAGAGAGATAACGTGCTTACAACACCTGCACAATCAGAAACTTCAGGTATTGTGTAGACGGTACATGCCAGAGAATAGGGTGGTCTGAGGCTTGTGTCTGCCAGGTCACCTGGCGGATCTTACGTTTAGCGTCTTTGGCTGCTGCTTCTATCGTTTTTAAGAAAGCGTCAGGGCTGACCAGGTTCGTGCAGGAAGCCGTGACGAGGAAACCGCCCGGTTTTGTCAGCTTCATACCCCGCAGGTTGATCTCTTTATAGCCTGTGATCGCCTTGTCGATATTCGCGCGACTTTTGGTAAAGGCCGGAGGGTCCAGCATCACTACATCATATTTACGGCCTTCCTTTACCCAGTTTTTCAGTACATCGAAGGCATTTACCGATTCGAATTTACAAATGTCTTCAAAACCATTCAGCAAGGCATTCCGGCGGGCTGTATTGACTGCATTATCAGAAATGTCCAGTCCCAATACATTTTTGGCACCATATTGTGCCGCATGCATAGAGAAAGTGCCGGTGTAGCAGAAGGCTTCCAGCACTTCCGCATCTTTACAGATATGTTGTATCGCACGACGATTGTCCTGCTGGTCCAGGAAATAACCGGTCTTTTGGCCGTTCTCGATGTCCACATGAAACTTCAGGCCATTCTCATTCAGGATAATATTGGTGTCGAAGGGAGCTGACAGGAAACCTTTGATCTGGGTCATGCCTTCCAGCTCCCGCACGGGTACATCATTACGTTCATAGATACCCTTCGGCTTGAAAATGTCTTGCAAAGCCTGTACGATGGCACCTTTCCAGCGTTCTATACCCAAGGCCAGGGTCTGGATCACGATGTAGTCGTTGAATTTGTCGATGATCAGCGCAGGCAGGCTATCCGCTTCACCGAAGATCAGGCGGCAGTTTTCCACGTAGCCGATTTGCTGGCGGTAGGCCCAGGCTTCTGCTATGCGGCGGTGAAAGAATTGCTCGTCGATCGTTTCCTGTTTATCACGTGTCAGCAGGCGGATCCTGATCTGCGAAGCAGGGTTGATATATCCTTTGCCGACAAAAGAGCCGTTGTAGGAGTATACGTCTACGATATCGCCCGGTTCATAGTCGCCTTCGCTGTCGCCCAGTTCGGTTGCAAAGATCCAGGGATGCCCGTTTACTACCCGGTCACCTATTTTCTTTCTCAGGAAAAATTTTGCCATAAGGGCGCAAAGATAGCGGATTC
>DATJDO010000150.1:0-3363 GCA_035497375.1 Chitinophagaceae bacterium
TGTACCTCAAAAAAATATCCGCCACTTAGCGTACCCGCAACTCGAAAGACTGGTATTGGAACTGGGCTTCAGGAAGCTGCATGCCCAAACCCTGTACAAGGGCCTGTGGTACCGGCATACGCAGCAGCTGGAACAGATCCCGGAGCTGCCGGAAGCATTGACAGCGGAGCTTTCCGCTCATTTTTTCATTCCCGCCACACAGGTACACCAAATGCAAAAAAGTGCCGACGGCACCATCAAATGCAGTATACGCCTGCACGACGGCCACCTCATCGAAGGGGTGCTCATCCCCACCGATACCCGCGTCACAGTATGCGTGTCCAGCCAGGTAGGCTGCAGCCTCTCCTGCAGCTTTTGCGCTACAGGATTTATGGAACGCAAACGGAACGTGGACTTTGACGAAATTGTAGACCAGGTGGTATTGCTGAACAGTATCGCGCTGGACCATTATGGAAAAGCGATCAGCAATGTGGTGTTCATGGGTATGGGGGAGCCTCTGCTTAACTACCAGAATGTATTGGGTGCTGTAGCGAAATTGACAGACCAGCGCGGCTTGTCGATTGCACCGAAACGCATGACCATTTCCACTGCAGGTATTGCCAAAATGATCCGGAAACTGGGAGAAGAACGGGTAAAGCTAAACCTGGCATTATCCCTGCACGCGGCGAATGACGACAAACGGAACAAGATTATGGGCATCAACGAAACCAATAATCTGGAAGCCCTTAGCGCAGCACTGAATGAATTTCACCAACAGAGCAGGAATGAGATCACGCTAGAATATGTGTTACTGGAAGGCTTTAACGACACCATAGCGGATGCGGACGAACTGATTGCCTTTGCGGCAAAGGTACCGGTACACCTGGTCAACATCCTGGAGTACAACGCTGTTGCCGGTACGGAGTTTCAGAAACCCAGGGAAGAGGTAATGCAGGCTTTTGTCCGCCACCTGCACCGTCATCATGTCAATGCGCACTTACGCCGCAGCCGGGGTAAGGATATTGACGCAGCCTGTGGTCAGCTGGCTAACGGGTAAAGGTAAAAGTTGCCTTGCGGGTATTGCCCGATTCGTCTTCAGCATAGAGCTCCAGTTTATTCTTCCCTTTCGGGCAATGCTCATCCAGGTGGTAAAACCATTTACTGCCATGCTGCTCGAAGCAAAGCCATTGCCCGTTGACTGTACCCGAAAATTTCTTTACTGAAGTAAGGTTGTCTGTCACCAGGAATGCGATCTCTTTTTTATTTCCGGACAGGATACCGTTCTTCGCCATGGGTTTGATCACAGGGGCTACAGTATCCACAGCCAGGCTGTATACACCGAAGCTGCGAAAGGATGCCGCATACCAGCCCATGTTCAGCATTGCTGTCTTTCCGGCCCTGGCCTTGCCGTCTTCCTGCACCATCACGATCTTACTGTTCAGCGAAAAGGGGATCGCCGTTTCCGGTCTGATGGCAATATCAGACCAGGTATGCAGGGGAACTTCAGCAGTATGTACTTTCCAGCGGGTAAACAGCCCATTCCGGTCCGGCATTTTTTCCTGTACGAAGCAGATGTCGTCATATAAGGCAGCCGGGGCCAATGACACTTTCAGGTTAGGCGTTTCCCACACATGCTTCTGCCCGGCCGCCCAAAGCGGCGTGCAGGCGGGCTTAGGAACTGTTTCCTGCCCCCAGGCCCTGAGCCGGATCGCCGATTCATTGCCGGCAGCATCTTTCAGTACTATCTTTATATTATTCAGCTGGTTTGCCACCAGGCTTATAGCCCCGTTTTGCTCCTGCAGCTTCGTATAAATTTTTTCCAGCTTATTGTTGGGCAGGAGAAAAAGGCTGTTGAACCATATACCACTCTGCTTGTGGATCCTGTAGTCTGCACAAGCGTTCAGGTAGCGGGTCTCGTCGTAGCCGATATCATCCAGTATAAGCCTGCCCTTCAAAGAGTCTTCCAGGTACCACTCTGCCGTGTACACCGAGAGTGTATTCGCGGAACCTTCCATAAAATCATGGACGGCTACCCCCAGGAGCAAGGAGTTGCCGGAGACGAAAACCGTATCTTTCACCGGGCTGTACACGCCATTCTTTTTGCTGACCCTGAGCCGTACTGCTTCCTGCTCATAGATACTCCGGTTTGCCGTATACAGGGCAATTTCGGAGACCACCGGGCTCGTTTTATCTTTGATATCCAGTCCAAACAGCATCGGGTTCAGAGGATGTTCCGTCTTTGTATCGCGGATCTCAAAATGCAGGTGAGGGGCAGAAGAGCCTCCCGTATTGCCGCTCCAGGCAATCTGCTTCCCTTTTTGTACCGGGAACTGTGCAGGAGGCAGGCTAGTATCCACTTCCCAATTCTTCCGTTCGTATTGCAGCTTACGCACAAAGGCCTGCAGCTCGGGAAAAAAGTCGTTCAGATGGGCATATAAAGTCGTGTACCCGTTTGGATGGCTAATGTAAATGCCATGCCCGAACCCACCGGGCTCCATCTTGATCCGTGAAATATAACCGTCTGCCGCCGCAAATACCGGTTTGTTTTCCACCCCCTCGGTTTTGATATCAATACCACTATGGAAGTGTCCCGGGCGGCATTCACCGAAGTTACCGGCCAGCATAATCGGGATATTCAAAGGGTTCCGGAAATAATCCTGCGGGTAAGAAGAGCTCTGGGCAAACGCACAGAAGGGAATCATCAGGCAGAAGACAACTTTCATCATAGCAACACTTTGATTTTAAAAAAAAGTGCACGCTATTTTGTAGCGTACACTTTTTAACTATGTTCTTTTCGTTTATTGAACGTTGGTAAAGGTAATATTGGCCGTGCCCTTGAAACCGGACACCGTGGTATCTTTTTTGATCTGTAAAGTACTGCTGCTCAACGTGACAATATCGCCTGTGAGTGTGCCGCCGAAACCCAGAGCACTGCCGTTGATGCTGATCTGTGCATCATTGTTGACCAGGTTCCAGTAACCATCTGTGTAGGTTTGTTCCGAACTGCTGTTGCATTTTGTAGCGCCCTCATCCACGGTCATGGTCTTATCTGCATTAAAGAAATAGAAGTTGTCTTTCTGGCAGTCTTTCATATTGTCCATCAGGTTAACGAAGCCATTAAAGTTGGCTTGTGATAATTTCCATTTTCCTTTCTGCAACAATTCCGTCTTGGACGGATCTTTGTCCTTTTTTTTACAGGAACCAAATAGGATACCCGACAACAATATGGCTGCTATTATCTTTCTCATGCGTCGGTGGTTCTATTTTATTTTTTTAAATGCGGAATAGATGGTTCCCTTAATGCTAATGGTACCATACACAATGGTCGTATCCTTTGAGATTTTAAAATTATTCTTATCCAACCGGACAACCTTTGCGGTAATG
>DATJDO010000151.1:0-3593 GCA_035497375.1 Chitinophagaceae bacterium
GCCTTTGTTCCATTCTGCGGAACTAAGGCGCCAGCCAATGTCCACACAAGGCGTAAACGGAGCAGGATAGTTTTGTTCACTCAGGCCGGTAAAGCCGATAAACTGCCCGTCTTCCAGTTTGTCTACAGCAAAATAGCAAAACCCTTTATCTGCATATTGCTGCTGCATGCGTTGTATGAATGCAGCGGTACGTTCCCGGTCCTGTACACCCGGGAAGAACTCCATGACCTGCTTATCGGCATTGATGGCAGCCATGACATCCAGGTCGCTGTCCCGCCAGTTGCGGAAGCCGAGGCGGGGGGAAGTAAAGAGGTAGGAATTGGGGTCTGGCATCGTAAATGCAATAGTATTATATTCTGAACACCCTGAGCAAGCTTACCAGGAAGAAAAACATAAAGGGAAAAAGTGACGGGAAGCAATTGAAAGCATACTTTCCCGCTTCTGCATGACACTTAAAAAATGGGAACGACACCCGAAAACAAACTCCCGTATAACAACAAGAGGAATACATCTGCTTTCTTTCAAAAACAACTATCAAAACCGGCTCTTTGTCTGCTCCTCCTGCACCACAATCCCTCTGTAGTTTGCTTTATCAACGATGATGGCCAGGAAAGGCATTGTTGTATAGCTCTGCTTTTCTCCGCTGATCCGTTCATAACGAAGTACCAGTTCCCCTTTTTCATTTTGTTGTACACTTTGTATTTTAAGGGAGGTCGCGGTATCCGTCTCCGGTAAAATGACAGCCAGGACGAATTCTTTTGAAAAATCAATGGCTGTAGGCTTGCTGCTTTCCGACATCGTTCTGGCCATACCAAATACGGCATCGAATTGTTCTGCCGTTTCCATCTTTGGATTGTGCAGCTGTTTTACCGTGTTTTTGACGAAATAATTTTCTGCCAGACGGAACGGCACATCTGCCTGTTCCGCTGCACTTTCTGTTCCCGGCATTGTTGCAGGTGTTGCCTTTCCTGATCCTGAGTCCTGACAGGCCGCCAACAACAAAATCGCTGTTGAACAAACCAAGATATTTTTTATCATATCATTACTATTGAAATGTAAATATAGGAATTTACAAACAATATAACAACCGGATAATCATTTATTTCACACACAAGATTTCTAATGCGTCTGCAATTGTGCTTGCAGCAGCAGGTTAAGTTCTTCAGCTTTGTTCAGGGTCATTAAATGCCCGCCACCTTGCACATTATAATCGTAATGAACAAAACGCAGCGGCAGGATCCTATCTGCTGAACCATGGATGTGGACAAACTGCTGAGGTTTGTCCTGATTTGTCCAGTTGAGCACCTGATCAATGGCCCATTTTAAAAAACCGGGGTCCGTATCCTTTAAAATTTGTTTCAACATCGCCTTATCAAATGTTGAAGCCGCACCAAAAAACCAATCCGTTATCCAGGTCGATCTTTTCAGCAGCCCTGCAGGAACAATTTGATGCAGCCGTAGCTTTCCGATCAGCCTGTAGTAAGGAGGTAGCTCGTTTCTTGTTTTTACGGAAGCGATCAAAATCACTTTTTCTATATCCAGTTGTTTTGCCACTTCTACAGCCATCAGGCCGCCAAAAGACAATCCTATCAATATGGGTTTAGGACTGGAGATCTGTGCCAGGAGTCTTGCGGCATACTGCTGTATTGTTTCTTTGGTTTGTGGCGGGATCCATTGTACAAATGTGACAGCATAACCGGGAAACTCCAGCAATTGGAATACACGTTCATCAGCCCCAAGGCCGCTGAATACATATATTTCCTTCTTCATAAAAAATTATGCTGTTGGAGCGTTAACCCTCATCAATCAAAAGTCCCAAATCAAAAACCTGGAATTAGGCCTAGCGTTCTTTACTCGCCACCAGGTAATTGCACATTTTGTACAATACCCTTGCGCCTACAATCGCATCGATACCATCAGTAGAGTGCTCGCCACAGGACACTTCATTCAGGTCAAAGCCAATGATTTTTTTCCCGGCTTTGTGTACCTGTTTGAACAGGTAAAACACTTGCTCCAGTTCAAAACCACCGGGAACAGGGGTACCTGTATCGGGGCAGAGCTTAGGGTCCAGGCCATCGATGTCGAAGCTGATGTATACTTTATCCGGTAGGGCTTTGACAATATCGTCGCAAACTGCTTTCCAGGTTTCGCCTTCGTATTGGCGCTCTTTGATCTTGCTGTCGAAGAAGGTCGTAATGCGGTCGGGGTGACTGTTGATCATGTCCAGCTCTTCGTCGCAGTAGTCGCGGATGCCCACTTGTACCAGGCGCTTCATCTGCGGCACTTCCTGCAACACATTATACATAATGGACGCATGCGAGTATTTGAATCCTTCATAGGCATTGCGCAGGTCAGCATGGGCGTCAATCTGCAACACGCCAAAACTATCGTGGTAATTGGCCAGGGCTTTGATCAGGCCCAGGGGCGTACTGTGGTCGCCACCGACAAGGCCCACCAGTTTGCCTTCCTTCAGCAGGTTGTTGGTCATTTCGTATACCCAGTCCCGCATCATGGTAGTGCCTTCGTTTACTTCTTTGAGCTTACCGCAGAGCTGGTTGTTGCACTCCAGGTCGCCGCCTTCAGACAGGCAGGAAATGATGAGCTCGGCACACTGGCGCAGGTAATTGCTTTTCTTACGGATATTGCGGTCTTCCGGCAGCATATAGTAGCCACGCTTCCAGGTATCCGGCAGGTCGGCATCGTATAGATCTATCTGCATAGACTCTTTAAAGATGTTTTCCGGGCCGCGGGCCGTACCGTTGCGGTAAGAAACAGTTACTTCCCAGGGTACGGGCAGCAATACGAGTTCGGATTGTTCGATGGAGAAGGGAAGGCCGAAAATATTATTGGTTTTAAGGCCTACAGAGTTGGGGTCGAAGTTGGACAGGTCTGCGTTCATCAGTCTTTCGCCGTTTGGATTCTATAAATAATTGTCAAAAGTAAAACTAAAATCGATGCGACAATAGAAACGTTTAACTTTGCGAATGCCACAAAACTGTAAATTTGCACACCTTTGGCAACTGATTAAACATTAAATCTTTATGAAGAAAACACATATCGCATTACTGGTGCTCGTAGCAGCAGCCGTATGCGTGATTGTGAGCATGTTCGGCGACATGAGCACGTACGAGACCTTCGGCACCGCAGCAGAAAACCCCAACAAACAATTTCATGTGATCGGGGTGCTGGAGGGCGACCGCAAAGTGGACTACGACCCGGAAACGGACCCGAACCATTGCAGTTTTCTCGTGCGCGACAAAGCGGGTAATGTAAAGAAAGTGATCTTCAACGGCGCCAAACCTACGGATATTGAAAAATCGGAACAGATTGTTATGAAAGGGAAAATGGATGGCGATGCCTTCCGCTGTACCCAGATTCAGATGAAATGCCCCAGCAAGTACAAAAACGACCAGATTGCCGTAGGAAACGCGTCCTGATTCATTGCCGGGCTACCGGCTACACTTTTTAAAACCAGCTTTTTTGCAAACACAATTTATAGGCGAACATTTACTGCCGGGCCAGTTGGGCCATTTCTTTGTAGTCCTTTCGTTTGTCGGCTCCCTGCTCAGCGCATTTGCCTATTTCTTTGCCGC
>DATJDO010000152.1:0-15471 GCA_035497375.1 Chitinophagaceae bacterium
GTTGCGTTTCAACAGCAACAGCAGGGATACTATTTCCCGGATGTATACCCAGACAAGGGATACCATAGATATATCCATTAAAAAAATTCCTGTACATCTTGTGGATTCGATTATTCTTTTTATTGAAGCAAAAGAAAACCGCAGGAAAGACAACCAGGCGCTTTTTTCAAACTACCGGATTTTCCGCTACAACACAGATGAAATAATCCTAAAAGATGTGCAGACCCGCTCCACGGCAGCAGGACCACTGAAACTATACCGCTTCCTGCTCAGTGAAGACTTTAACGGGAGCGACTGGAACGATAATGCCTGTTATAGTTTCACGTATACTAAAGAATATGGCGCTGTTTTTAAAGAATATTGGAAAAAAGACATGCATACCGATATAAAAAACAAGTCCGTATTGCTTTTCCATTCCTGCAAACCGATGCCTAAGGCGCATAGGGAAACGATCTTGTTTTCGATGGGTCCGTAAAACAGGCTTTCATTTATCTTTGCAGTCCATGAACCTGCAAGTTTTGCTGGGATTATATCAAAATGATATCCGCCTCAAACAGATGGCGGCCGCACTCTCATTGCCCAGCCCCAAAATCCGCGTACAATTAGATAATCTTTACGGCTCTTCGCTGAACTTCATCGCCGCTGCGATCTGGCAAATGACGGCTTCGTCTACCGAGGCCATTGCCGATGGTGCCAACCATGTGTTTGTACTGAATGACCATGAAGAAGCGGCCTATTTTCACAACGACTTTGAGCAATTGAGCAAAGCCCTGGACATTTGCTACTTTCCTGATTCCTTCAAGAAAACGGGTGAGTACAAAGAGTTGAACAGCAGCCATGTGATGCTGCGCACAGAAGCGCTGACGAAATTTTCGAAAGACAGGAAAGGTGGCGTACTCGTCACCTACCCCGAAGCCTTGCTGGAAAAAGTCGTGAACCCGAAGACCTTGTCCGGCAATATGATCAGCATCAAGGTGGGTGAAAATCTGAAGATCGATCCTTTGCTGCAACAGCTCAGCAGCCTGGGTTTCCGGCGCGAAGACTTTGCGTACGAACCCGGGCAGTTTGCCATGCGCGGCGGCATCCTGGATATTTACTCTTTCGGCAACGAACACCCGTACCGGATCGAGCTGTTTGGCAATGAGGTAGACAGTATCCGCATCTTCAACCCCGAGACACAACTATCTGAACGGAAGCTGCTGCAGGTCAGCATCTTGCCGAATGTCGAAACAAAATTCGAAGCCCAGGAAAAAGTATCCCTGCTGGATTTCTTACCAGCCAATACCTGTTTCTGGTTCAAAGACCTAGATTTTACCTTAGGAAAATTACGCAAGCTCTGCGATGAGCTGCCCGGCAAGATTAACAAAGGGAGTGTAGCGGTAGACAATGAAGAGGAATGGGTAAGACAACTATCCCTGGAAGATTTTGAGGACATTGAAGAATGGAACCATAAGCTGCAGCAACGTCACCTCGTCGAATGGCGCAACCGTACACTAAGCAAACGATTTGAGGAAACCATCGTGCTCAGTTTCGCCACGGAAGAGCAACCGGCCTTCAACCGCCAGTTTGATATGCTGATCGCCGACTTGAAAAAGAAATCGGCAGCACAATACACGCCTTACATTTTTGCAGAAAACCCCAAACAGCTGGAGCGCCTGCACAGTATATTCGAAGACCTGAATGCAGGTATCCAGTTCGTACCCATCCCCAGTGCCATTAGCCGCGGCTTTGTAGACCACGAAAAGAAAATACTCTGCTATACCGACCACCAGATCTTCCAGCGCTTTCATAAATACAAAGTAAAACAGGCCTACACAAAAGGTAAGGCGATCACGCTGAAAGCCCTGCGTGACCTGCAACCCGGCGACTATGTGACGCATATCGACCACGGTGTAGGCCGCTACAGCGGTTTGCAGAAGATCGACGTAAACGGCAATATGCAGGAAGCGGTACGCATTATTTACCGCGACAATGATGTGCTGTATGTAAACATCAACTCCCTGCACAAGATCAGCAAATACACGGGCAAGGAAGGTACTGTACCCAAAGTACACAAACTGGGCAGCGATGCCTGGGAAAAACTGAAAAACAAAACCAAACGGCAGGTCAAGGACATCGCTGCTGACCTGATCCGCCTGTATGCCAAGCGTAAGGCTTCGCAGGGTTTTGCGCATACGCCGGACAGCTATTTACAAACTGAACTCGAGGCCTCTTTTATCTACGAAGACACACCAGATCAGAGTAAGGCTACTGCCGATGTCAAGAGAGACATGGAACAGACAGCGCCGATGGACCGCCTGGTCTGTGGTGATGTAGGCTTTGGCAAAACTGAAGTCGCGATACGCTCTGCTTTCAAAAGTGTCGCAGACAACAAGCAGGTTGCAGTCTTAGTTCCTACGACCATCCTGGCTTTCCAACATTACCAGACCTTTAAAGAGCGCCTGAAAGATTTTCCCTGCACGGTCGACTATGTGAACCGTTTCAAATCGGCTAAGGAAAAAAAGGAAACCCTGAAGCGGCTCGAAGAGGGGAAGGTTGATATCATCATCGGCACGCACGCTTTGCTGGGCAAGGATGTGAAGTTTAAAGACCTGGGCCTGCTGGTCATCGACGAAGAGCAGAAGTTCGGCGTGGGTGCTAAAGAAAAAATCCGCGAACGCCGGGCAAATGTAGACACCCTGACGCTGACGGCAACACCGATCCCGCGCACCCTGCAGTTTTCACTGATGAACGCCCGCGATCTGAGCATCATCAACACACCGCCCCCCAACAGGCAACCGGTAAACACGGAGATCATTGTTTTTGACGACTATACCATCCGCGATGCGATCTATTACGAAACAGAACGCGGCGGACAAGTGTACTTTGTGCACAACCGGGTACAAAGCCTTCCGGAAATGGCCAAGCGCCTGAAAGACCTTTGCCCGGACCTGGAGATTGTTGTGGCTCATGGACAGATGGAAGGCGCCAAACTGGAACAGGCTTTGTTTGACTTTATCGCACACAAATATGATGTGATCTGCTGCACGAACATCGTAGAAAGCGGGGTAGACATATCCAATGCAAATACCATCATTATCAACAATGCGCACCAATTCGGTCTCAGTGACCTGCACCAGTTGCGCGGACGCGTAGGGCGCAGCAACCGGAAGGCATTCTGTTACCTGATGGCGCCACCACTCAGTACTTTGCCGGACGACAGCCGCAAACGCCTGCAGACCCTGGAACAGTTTACCGAACTGGGCTCCGGATTCCAGATCGCGATGCGCGACCTGGACATCCGCGGTGCGGGCAATATGCTGGGTGGCGAGCAAAGCGGCTTTATTGCCGACATCGGCTTCGAGATGTACCATAAGATACTGGACGAAGCCATACGCGAATTGAAAAGCACAGACTTCAAAGACGTATTTGCGGCTGAGATGGACCGTAAGCAGGACTATGTCAGCGATTGCACGATCGATACCGACCTGGAGATCCTGATACCGGACACCTACGTAGAAAGCATCACCGAACGCCTGAGCCTGTACACGCAGATCGATAACGTAAAAGACAATGAAGAACTGGATAAATATGCGCGCCAACTCGTAGACCGTTTTGGCCCCCTGCCGGCACAAGTTGTGGATATGCTGACGGCAATACGCTGTCGCAAAGTAGCGAAGGAACTGGGCTTTGAAAAACTGATCCTGAAAAATGAGCAACTGCGCCTGTACTTTATCAGCAACCCTGAGTCACCTTACTTCGAAAGCGAAGGATTCAACCGTATCATGAACTACATACAGACCCGTACCAATAATGCCAAACTGAAGCAGGTCGGCAAAAATTTTATGCTGATCGCAGAAAAAATGAAGTCGATGAAAATGATCGAAGATTTCCTGAATGCCATGGCATCTTAAAATCGTATAGCAGCTCAGCGTGCAACATATAAGAACAACCCAATTCAACTGCCGCACCTTTGTGTTATAAAAACGAAGATCATGGCAACGAAATATGGCAAAAAAGCCGGGGAAAAAGTAGAAAAAGTAATGCATGAAATGAAAGAAGGCACTTTACGCTCCGGCTCCGGTAAAAAAGTAACGAGCAAAAAACAAGCCGTAGCGATCGGCTTGTCTGAAGCACGGGAAGCCGGCGGCAAAGTCCCTAAAAAGAAAAGCAGTTAACACTATACACTGGCAAAGAGCAGAAGACATTCCGTTTTCTGCTCTTTTGCTTTAGCGGTCAAAAGCAAAAATCGGCGCATCCTTATTTTTCTTTCCCTGCACCAGGTCGGTAATGATCTGCGCCGCTACCACACTAAACGTAATGCCATTGCCACCAAAACCCAATGCAAAAAAGGCATTGGGCATTTTATCATATACTCCGATATAGGGTAAGCCATCCTTCGTAGCACCGAAGGTCCCCGTCCAGGTAAACTCTGTTTTGAAGCCGATGCCCGGGAACAATTTATTCACATCAGCAGCCAGCTGCTTTGCCTTTTGAGGGATCAGCTTATCCCGCTTCGTATGCTGGTGAAAGGGCTCATCCCGTCCCCCTGCAATAATGCGCCCATCGTGTGTAGTACGCAGATACAAGTATGGATCGGCCGTATTCCAGAGCAAAGCTTCGTCTTTCCAGAATAATGTCCGACTGGCATATTGCTCACTGACCACCGCATAGGTCGATTGCAGGTCCACGATCTTCTTATCGATCATTTCCACCACCTCATAGCCCGTGGCATAGATCACCTTCTTTGCCTTTACTGTAAAGCCCGGTTCCGTATGCAGTACTACCCCGCCCCACTGCTGTTCTGTTTTCACCACCGTAGTACGATCATATATGTCCAGATGCTTCCCCTTTTTATATTGCAGCAAATGATGGGTAAATGCATACGCATTGGTTTGCGCTCCATGCTTTGACAGGATTCCTGCCGCTGCATCAAAACCATATTGCTGCCGCACAGCAACCTCATCCAGCAAAGACACATCGAAGCCTGCTGCCTTGCGCGCATCAAACTCTCTTTGCAAAAAAGCCGTATCCTTTTTATACGCAGCAAAATACAGGCTATCCCTGGATTCAAACTCTTCAAAACCAAGTGCAGCAGCCAAATCTTCCAGCGTACTGATTGCCTCATTGCACAGGTGATAAGCACGCTCTGCCTGCAGCTTGCCCACTTTAGCGATCAGTTCATGCAAAGGTGTATCGATCTCATATTGCAGCAGGGATGTACTGGCAGACGTACTGCCCAAACCTATGGTACGCGCATCGAGTGTGATACACGACACACCGGCCCGCAGCAGGAAATACCGCACAAGAGCCCCGGAGATACCAGCTCCGATAATGACTACATCCGCCGTCTTGTCGCTATCAAGCTTAGGGAAAGTATGCGGAAGCCCGTCTTTAATGAGCCAGAAAGGATAGCCGGAATTCAGATTCATAAATCGGATACAAATATTTTATGACCACAAGATTAATTATTTAAGCAGCATTTACCGCAGCTTATGGTAATTATGTAAGAATCCTTATTAATGCTATAAAATGTTTGGACCCGCCAAAGATTTCCTTTGCAGTAACAATCGCCAATCTAAAAATGAAATTTATGAAAATCGAAGGCCTGAAAGTGATGCGCGGACCAAACTATTGGTCAAATTACCGTAAAAACGTCATCGTGATGAAACTGGATATCGGGGAGCTGGAGCAATATCCTACCAACCTGATCGAGGGTTTTTTGGAACGGCTGGAACAAGTCCTGCCTTCGCTTTATGAGCACCGCTGTTCGGAAGAAAAGGCAGGTGGCTTCTTCGAGCGGGTACGCCTGGGCACCTGGATGGGGCACGTGGTCGAACATATTGCCCTGGAACTACAAACCCTCGCGGGCATACAGGTAGGCTATGGCCGTACGCGCTCTACAGCGCAAAGCGGTGTCTACAATGTAGTATTTGCCTATGAAACGGAAAAGGCAGGAAAGTTCGCAGCCGGAGCAGCTGTACGGGTAGCAGAGCATCTGATTTCGGGCACCCATACTATAGAACAAGTACAGGCTGAGGTTGCAGAGATCAAACGCCTGCATGCACGCGAAAGCCTGGGGCCAAGTACACAATCCATTGTACTCGAAGCACGCAAAAGAAACATACCTGTTACGCGCCTGAACGACGAGTCAATGCTGATGCTGGGTTGGGGGAAAAACCAAAAAATCATCCGCGCCAGTATGACTTCCACCACGAGCAGCATCGGTGTAGACATTGCGGCAGACAAAGAGCGTACCAAACAAATACTCAGCAAGGCTCACTTGCCCACACCGAAAGGCACCCTGGTACTGGACGAAGACGAGCTGGCAGAAGCTATTGAATTAATTGGCTTCCCGGTGGTTGTCAAACCGGTGGATGGCAATCACGGACGTGGTATCACCACCAACATTACAGACCTGGAGGCCGCTGTAACGGCCTACAAACTAGCCCGTACTGTATCCCGCTACGTGATCCTGGAGCGCTTTGTGCGCGGCTGGGATTACCGCTTCCTGCTCGTGAACTTTAAACTGGTTGCGGTAGCCAAACGTACACCAGCCATGGTGATCGGGAATGGAGTATCGACAATACAACAGCTGATAGACGAAGTAAATGAGCATCCTGAGCGCGGCGATGGTCATGAAAAATTCCTGACAAAGATCAAGGTGGATGAGGTAACCCAAAAAATACTCGATACAAAAGCTTATTCACTGCAAACTGTTTTGCCTTTTGCAGAAATCCTTTTCCTCAAGGACACCGCTAATATCAGCACAGGCGGAACCGCCACAGACCTGACCCACCTGGTACACCCTGCCAATGTCTTTATGGCTGAGCGGATTGCACGCCTGGTAAACCTTGACATCTGCGGCATCGATATCATAGCAGAGGACATCAATATGCCCATTACCGAAAAGACAGGCGCAGTCATTGAAGTAAACGCGGCTCCGGGTTTCCGGATGCACCTGACACCTTCAAAAGGCATTCCACGCAACATCGGCGAATCTGTGGTGGACATGTTATATCCTGATGAAGCAAACGCACGCATCCCGCTCGTGGCAGTAACAGGCACTAACGGCAAAACAACCACAACCCGGCTCATTGCGCATATAGCCAAAACAGCAGGCCATAATGTTGGTTATACCACTACTGACGGTATCTACATCAACAACAACCTGCTGTGCCAGGGTGATTGCAGCGGCCCTTCCAGCGCGGCGACTATCCTTAGGGACCCTATTGTAGACTTTGCTGTACTGGAATGCGCCCGGGGAGGAATTCTCCGTTCAGGCCTCGGCTTTGACCAGTCCGATATCAGCGTTGTCACAAACGTAACTGAAGATCATATTGGCATAGACGGTATAGAGTCGATAGAAGAACTAGCGCGTACAAAAATGGTGGTGCCCCGAACGACCAACAGGAACGGGCTCGCTATCCTGAATGCCGATGATGAACTGGTGTACAAGATGCGCAAAGAACTGGATTGCAACATTGCACTGTTCAGCATGAATGCAGATAATCCCCGCATTAAAGAGCATTGTGACGCTGATGGCCTGGCGGCATTTGTAGAGCAAGATTACATCGTTGTATCCAAAGGAAAATGGAAAAACCGCGTGGCAAAAGTCTCCGATCTGCCGATCACCTTTGGTGGCACAGCAGAGTTTATGATCAAAAACATATTGCCTGCAGTGTTGGTCGGGGTATATCGTCATTTCGACATAAAATTGATAGCGGACGCACTGAAGACATTCATCCCATCCGTTCAGTCTACTCCGGGCCGCATGAATTTATTCAGTTTCCGTTTTGCAGAATTAATGGTCGACTATGCACATAATGAAGCTGGTTTTATCGAATTGAAAAAGTATGTGGATCAGCACCCTGCCCATTACAAGATCGGAGTGGTGGCTGCGACAGGAGATCGACGTGACGACGATATCCGTAAAATCGGATATTACGCCGCACAGATGTTTGACGAGGTCATTATACGCGATGATGAAAATCCCCGTGGGCGCAGCAGCGAAGAGATGTCGGCGCTTATTAATGAGGGGGTCCGGCAGGTGAACGCAGACATGCCGGTACACATCATACCGGATGAGCAGGAAGCATTGACTTACGCGTTGGCGTGCGCGCCAATCGGGTCTTTCATCCTGGCCTGCGCGGACAAGGTACACCAGACGATAGATTATGTGAGCACCCTGCAAAAGAACGAGCTATTCCCGCCCCGCACGGTGAACGAACTCAAACAAGCGTCGTAAACAACCTTGTTCCAGGTGCTTTAAAATGGAAAAGAAGGACGGATCATTTGTTATAATACCGTCAGCTATTGTATTGCCTTACATTTGCTTTCAAAATACCAACAAATGAGATTGTTTTTCACTGTATTGTGCGCCTTTTTATTCAACGCAGCAATCGCACAGCGCCCTAAGCCAGACCTTATCAAATCTGACAGTGGCATCGTTACCCTGCAGCCCGTTTTTCACGGTTCGCTGGTGATCAGCTGGAACAATAAAACCATTTATATCGATCCGCATGGAACTGCGGCCAACTTTGCCGGCCTTAAACCTGCCGACCTCATATTGATCACTGATATCCATAGTGACCATATGGACACAACTACCCTGTCTGCACTCAAAACTTCCGGAGCAACCTTTATCGTTCCGCAGGCAGTAGCCAACCTGCTGCCTCCACGTTTCAAAAAGAACATGAAAGTAATGGCTAACGGTGAATCCCTTACCGAAAAAACTGTACCCATAACAGCGATAGCCATGTATAACGCTCCCGAAAACGATGTAGTGCACCACCCTAAGGGACGGGGCAACGGGTATGTGCTGAACCTGGCTGGAAAAATCATCTACATTTCAGGCGATACGGAAGACTCCCCTGAAATGAGCAACCTGAAAAATATAGATGTTGCCTTTGTCTGTATGAACCAGCCTTACACCATGAATGTAAAGCAAGCTGCCAGTGCTGTACTCAGCTTTAAACCCCGGATCGTTTACCCTTACCATTACCGTGGACAAAAAGGGTTCAGTGACCTGAACGCTTTTAAGAAGTTTGTACTTGAGGGCGATCCGTCCATTGAAGTCCGCATACGCAAATGGTACGGCGTTCGCTAAGGGGACCGTATAATTTTGGAAACCTGGCCCTGGAAAGGTGTAAGCGCCACTGCAAAGACAACACGGTACTTTGTATCCTTAATTCTAACGGGTCATGGGACTACAAATAGCTTTAACAGATATTACGGCAGCAGAAAACGCAGTGCATTCCATGCTGCTCCGAAAAGATGCCCATGCCTTACGCCATTTACAGGATCTATACGGCGATATACTGTACCGCCACCTCTACGATATCCTGCATGAAGAAATCAAAACAAGTGTAGTCCTGTGCGAAACGTTCAAGAAAATATGGTTACTGCTGGGCATCTGTGACCCACCCAGGCCAGGCCTGCTGCATTGGATATTGCGCATAGCAGAAGACTGCGCTGCGCGCTGGAAACAGGAAACACAGCAGTACAGCGTCACCAGCATACTGGCACCTACAGGATCGTAATTTTCCTGATTTTTCATGACCTTAACAGCTTCGCAGCTGCGGGGCTGTTATATTTATCGGCCCAACATCCGGTGCCGGATGGTTGATCCGTATAAAAATGTCTGTTACCTATACACGCTCACTATCAGGAAAGATCATCCTTGCGCTGTTAGCGGCCTGTCTTACCCTGTTCATTTCCTGGGTAGTGATGAACCGTTCTTTTCAGCGGATCAGGCAACCGGTAAAACGGATGTCGGAACCCAATCCTCAATTAAGGATTGTGAACAGGCTATTGAAAGATGTTATCTACCTGGATCAACTACAACGCCTGCAAGCCTCTTCCGGAAACCTTAAAGATTATAAACCTTTCCTGGAGCAGTCTGCCCGTATCCGTGCACTGCTGGACAGCCTGTATGTACTGTCTGGAGCAAACGAGATCCGGCACAGAAGGATCGACACCATGCGTTCCTTACTGGTGCAGCGCGACAAAGTATTCTTCCGGTACATCAGTCTTCGTCAGGGCTTTTTAGAAAACGACAGCCTGAACAATAAGCTACGCATGCTTTCCGAATACGTCAACAAATCGGCGCTCAAAACCGACAGCAACATCTTCACCTCCGAATCGAGTATCAGTGCTACGACAATTGAAGACAGCAACAATACCGAAGAAGAAAAAAAAGGATTCTGGGATAAATTATTCAAACGCAAAAAAAGCCCGGAACGTAAAGAAGTACGGCACATGATCCTGGAGCAATTGAAAATCTCTGTGGACACATCTTTGCTCCTGCATGAAGACAGCATGATCAGCCAGCTCAGCCAGTCGATCAGTGCGGTGGAAAACGAACGCCAGCAAAGCAGAAACACCCTGTTGCGCCAGAGGGTACGCCTGGACCATGCCGGGCAGGATATCATCAGTCAGTTGCTGGTCATGCTGAATGAAATGGAGCACAATGAATTGTATGCCATAGAACAGAACAACCTGCTGGCCACAGAGATCATCGACCGGGGGTTCAACCGTATCAGCATGATCCTGATCGCGTTCATCGTACTGATCATCGTATTGTCTGTATTGATCTTTACCGATATCTCCAAAAGCAACCAATACAGAAAGGAGCTGATCCTGGCAAGAGACGAAGCGGAAAAGCTGGGCCAGATCAGGGGTAAATTCATGGCCAACATGAGCCATGAACTGCGTACGCCTTTGCAGGCCATCATCGGCTTTACAGAACAAATGGTTAAGGACGAACAGCAAAGAACACAGAAAAACAGCGACATTATCTTCCAGTCTGCCAACCACCTGCTGCACGTGGTGAATGAAGTGCTGGATTACAGCCGTATTAATTCCGGCAAGTTGCTTATCGCATCCAAAATGTTTTCTGTAAAGGATATTACAGACAGTGTAGCAGAAGCGATACAATTACAGGCCGGACAAAAACAACTTTCTTTCTCTGCATTCACTAATGAAGTGGACAATACCCTTTTCTACGGAGACCCCTACCGACTGCGGCAGATCCTGTTCAACCTGCTGGGCAATGCCGTGAAGTTTACCGAAAAAGGGGAAGTCTCGCTGCAGGTATCTAAAAAAGAGTACAAGCGGCACACCACCTTTACCTTCCGCATAGCCGATACCGGCATCGGCATACCGGCGGAAAATCACGGAAAAATCTTTGCACACTTCGAACAACTCGAAACAGACTACCTGCAACACGGTACCGGGCTGGGTCTGACCATTGTCAAGAATCTTGTCGAACAGCAAGGTGGTTCTATTGCACTGGAAAGCGAGCCGGGCAAAGGTTCTGTATTTTCTGTATCCCTGGCCTATACAAAAGTAAAAGCACCGCAACAACACAGCGTAGTACCGCAAGGGCAACCGGTATTCGAAGGCCTGGTGTGGATCATCGATGACGACCGCACGATCCTGAAACTATGTAGCCTGGTATTACAACAACACCATATCCCTCACCAGTGCTTTCATGCGGCGGATGAGGTATTGCAGACCATAATACCCGAGCAACTCAGCATTGTCCTTACCGATATCCGTATGCCGCGTATAGATGGGTTTGAGCTGAAAAACCACCTGAAACAAAAAGCGGGCAGCACGGTAAGGTATATTGCACTGACCGCGCAATCCATGCCGGAAGAAAGGGCCAAAATCCTGGACAGCGGCTTCGATGCATTACTGCTCAAACCTTTTTTAGAAAAAGAACTGACTGATCTTCTTTTTTCATTTACTGCACAACAAGAGCAAGCCGCTACGCTTACGGATCACAGCACGCACGACAAAGAAGTGTGGGATATTCTCATCCCTGAAACAACAGAAGACCTTGCAGTATTACAAAATGCGGCACAGCAACAAGACACAACGGTAATGGCAGACAGCTTGCATCGCCTGGCAGGAAGGTTCGGTCAGCTCGGCATCAAAGACATCAGCCGTGTGGCCCGGCGCCTGGAGATCAGCCTGCGCAGGGGCGAATATCATCCTGAAGCCATTTCAGACTTTACCGGACAGCTGTCCACATGGCTGGATGTTCAGAAGAAACAACACAAACTGTAGCAGCTTTCTACATAGTGTTGAAAAATACCACAACAAAATAAATGACACCGTTTATTTCATCATGCCTTTACCGTTAATTATCAGCAGTTTATTAAAAGACATATGCTGTGGCACAGAAATTGGCTTCTATTCTGTGAAACGTTATTTAGGAATTAATAAAAAATAAGCATTATGAAGAAAGTACTGTTTTCCGTGTTGGCTATGACCTTCACTGCCGGCACGCAAGTTTTCGCACAAGACCAGGCACAAGTAAATACCATTAGCGCACCCGCATCTCCCGTTGCTGTAACAACTGCAGCAGCAGGCGCAACTATAGCCGTTGAAGCGGCAGAAGACACCAGGACTGCTGTGGACCCTGCAAACCTGCCAGAAGCAATCAAGAAAACTTTGGCAAGTGATCAATATAAAGCGTGGCAACTGGTTGCTGCCTCTTTGGTAAAAGGCAAAACTGAATACTACGAATTGCAAATGAAAAAAGGCGAAGAAACCACTGCGCTGAAGTTTGACAAAAACGGCAATGTGGTCAGCTAAAAATAGGTGGACAGAGAGGTAAAGGAGAGGAGAGGATGCTTTTAACAGCATCCTTTCTTTATTTGTGCTACATTGTGCATGATCCATTAAAAGCCCTTATGAACAAGGTTCTGATCGTAGAAGACGACATTACATTCTCCAAAATACTCTCCACATTTTTAAACCGGAATCAATACAGTTCATCGGTAACACATTCAGTACAGGATGCCTGTACCTGGCTTGCATCTGAAACGCCCGCACTCATCCTGCTCGACTACCGTTTACCGGACGGAACAGGCATGGATCTCCTTGAATTTTTAAACGCCCATAACCTTCATGTTCCGGTCATTATGATGACTGGTTTCCATGACATAAAAACAGCGGTACAGGCCATCAAGAAAGGGGCACAAGACTATATTACCAAACCCATCAACCAGGAAGAGCTGCTGATGTTGATGAAGGGATTGCCACAGCAATACCCAAAAGCAAAAGAAGCCATTGAAAAGGCACCGGCTGTTTTCGTGAAAGGCAACTCTGCACTATCGCAACAGATACAAAAGCATATTGAACTGGTAGCGTCAACAGGCATGTCTGTGCTGATACAGGGAGAGAGCGGTACCGGTAAAGAGCATGTGGCAAGAACCATTCATGAGCTGAGTACCCGCAACAAGGCCCCCTTCGTCGCCATTGACTGTGGAGCATTGTCTGCAGACCTGGCCGCCAGCGAATTATTCGGGCATGTAAAAGGCGCCTTTACCGGTGCGCTGCAGGACAAGACAGGCCAATTTGAAGCTGCCAATGGCGGCACCTTGTTTCTGGACGAAGTAGGCAATCTCAACTACGAAATACAGGTCAAGTTGCTGCGGGCGCTGCAGGAGCGTGTTATCACTCCTGTAGGCAGCAATACGACTATCCCTTTTGATGTGCGTATCATTACAGCCAGCAATGAAGATTTTCGTGAGTCCATGCGCAAGAATATGTTCCGGGAAGACCTGTACCACCGGATCAATGAGTTCAAAATAAAACTGCCTTCGCTTACGGAGCGCCGCGAAGACTTGCAGGAGTTTGTCCGCTTCTTTATACTCCAGGCCAACAAGGAGTTAAACAAACAGGTAACGGGCATTTCAACAGAGGTACAAAAGCTGTTTGACAGCTACAACTGGCCGGGTAATATCAGGGAATTAAAAAACATGATCAAAAGAGGGGTGCTATTGGCCACTGGTCCGCTCATCACCACCGAAGAATTGCCGGAGGAAATGGAACTGTCTGTAGAGCAGGCGCAGCACACAGGCAGGCAGGACGCCAACCTGAAAGCGCAACAGGAAAATATGGAACGGCAGCTGATCGAGAAAACACTCAAAGAAGTGCGTTACAACAAATCCAAAGCGGCCAAAATTCTGAATATAGACCGCACGACTCTTTACTACAAAATGGCCAAGTACCACATTGGGGAATAACTCTTTATCCCTTAACATACGGTCAGGAACTGAAGCCACCTTTGCATGCCAGGTACCCAAACGTATGCAAACCTATCAGGGCTTTAAAACCTGACAGGCAGTAACAGGCCTCGTGCCCTGTGCATTGTTATTTATTCAGAAAACGCTCCAGGTACTTCTTGAAGGTTTTGCCAACAGGCAATACCTCTTTCTCTAACACCACCTGCGCAGGGTTTACCTCCCGGATGTATGCTGTATTGACAATAAAAGACTTGTGAATGCGGATGAACTGCGGAGTAGGTAAACGGTGTTCCAGCTCCTTGGTCGTCAGTGCCGTGATGTAGGTTTTCTGACGGCATACAATTTTTACATAGTTCCCCATACTTTGCACGAACAAAATATCTTCCGGCGCAAGGGTAACAGGTCGTCCGTCTACCCGTATCTCTAATGATGATACCGGCAAATGCAGGTCTTGCTGATTCAGACGGCGGGATGCTTTTTCTATGGCTTTGACAAAGCGTTCAAAACGGATGGGTTTGTGCAGGTAATCTACAGCATCATATTCGTAGCTTTTTATGGCATAGTCGGAATATGCCGTGGTAATGATAACTGCAGGGGGCTCCTCGAGCATGTCCAGCAGAGCAAAACCATCAATTTCAGGCATATTGATATCTAGTAGCAGGATATCGGCTTTGTTGTTCTTCAGGAAATGATACACTTGTATCGCATTATAGCAGCTTCCTGTATACTCGGTAAAAGGTAGTTCTTCGAGATAACGTTTCAATACCAGGTGGGACCCCGGTTCATCATCAGCAATCAGGCAGCGGAGAGACATTTAAGGTTAAGGAGTTTAAGGTTTACAGAATAGGTACCGGCTTCGTTGCGGATCTCCAGCTCATGCTGGCCGGGATACAACAACTCCAGGCGGCGACGGGTGTTTTCAAGCCCCGTATGTGTGGATGCCTTATCCGTCTTGTGAACGGCATTGCATACAAAAATATGTAGTTGGTCTTTATCGGCGTTAATGGTAATCTGTATTTCAGATGCCCTCATCGTAGCGGTGCCATGCTTGAACGCATTTTCGACAAAAGAAAAAAGGATCAGTGGGATGATACAGGCTTCTTCCGAACGGATATCTTTCTTGTAGACTACCGTACACCTGTCTCCCAGGCGCTCTTTTTCGAAAGCAATGTAATGCTCTATAAAACCCACCTCCTCATGCAGCACTACTTGCGATTTTTTACTGCTGTCCAGCACATAGCGCATCAGCTCACTCAACTTAAGAATCAGCTCCTTCCCGGGGCCGGACTGCGTGAGCAGGTGGCTGTAAATATTATTCAGGGCATTGAACAGGAAATGAGGGTTCAGTTGCTCATTCAGCTGGCGCAATTCCAGTTCTTTTTTCTCCTGCTCTACCTGGAACAGCCGTTCCCTGTCGCGATAATAGATATAAGCCAGGTACACACAGAGC
>DATJDO010000153.1:0-2142 GCA_035497375.1 Chitinophagaceae bacterium
ATTTTGACATGGACAAAGCCATACCGGCTTACCTGCTGGCCCTGGCCGTGGGCGATATCCGCTTTGAAAAAATCGATGAGCGCACCGGTGTATACGCTGAACCGGAAATGATTGAAAAAGTACGCTACGAATTTGCCGATATGGGCAAAATGGTGCACACCGCAGAAAGCCTGTACGGACCGTACAGCTGGGGCCGGTACGATGTGATCGTACTCCCTCCGGGCTTCCCGATCGGTGGTATGGAAAACCCCAAACTTACTTTCTGTACCCCAACTGTTATCGCCGGCGACCGCTCTCTGGTCAACCTGATTGCTCACGAGCTCGCGCACAGCTGGAGTGGCAACCTGGTAACCAACGCGACCTGGGACGACATCTGGATGAACGAAGGCTTTACCGTATACTTTGAGCGCCGCATCAGCGAGGCCATGAATGGTAAATCCTATGTGGATATGCTCTGGGAACTGGGTTACCAGGACCTGGAAGCTGCGGTAGAAGATTTTGGTAAAGACAGCCGCAGGACCTGGCTGAAGCAAGACCTCAAAGGCAAGGATTCCGACGAAGGACTGTCTGATATTCCTTATGAAAAAGGAGCCTTGTTCCTCTGGCTGATCGAGCAAAACGTAGGCCGTGAAAAATGGGATAGTTTCCTGAAACAATACTTTGCAGCGCATGCCTTCCGTACCATTACGACAGAACAATTTCTCCGCTACCTGGACCAGCACCTGATCAAAGGAGACAGTGCCTTGTACAAAAAACTGGATATCAACGCCTGGGTATACGGGCCGGGCATTCCGGCCAATGCCCCCCGTGCCGATATGGAACGATTTGAGAAGGTAAATGCCCAGCGTACGCTTTTCCTCAAAACCAACGCAACGAAAGAACTGCAAACCAAAGACTGGACCACACACGAATGGCTGCACTTCCTGCGCAAAATGCCCAAACCCCTTTCTTTGGAGCAAATGCAAGCCCTGGATGCCGCATTTCACTTCACCGATGCACACAACAGCGAAATTGCCGACTTATGGTTCATCATGGCTGTGGCTGCAGATTATAAAACAGCTTACCCCGCTATGGATCGCTTCCTGAGTGTTACCGGCCGTCAAAAATTCATTCTCCCTTTGTATGATGCCATGATGCAATCGGGTAAAGCGGCTATGGCCAAAAGCATTTATGCAAAATACAGGGCCAACTATCATCCGCTGGCGCAAGGCAAACTGGATAAAATGATCAAATAAAAAACGCTTTCCGTAACTTTCGTTTTTAATCCGAATATATAAAAACAGATAAAATGAAAAGAAAAGCAACCGCCGTATGGCAGGGATCCGGTAAAGAAGGCAGTGGTCACCTGACTACTCAGAGTACTGTACTGAACCAGACCCAGTATTCCTTCAATACCCGTTTTGCAGACGGTGTAGGTACCAATCCCGAAGAGCTGGTTG
This sequence comes from Chitinophagaceae bacterium, assembly GCA_035497375.1. Taxonomy (GTDB): domain Bacteria; phylum Bacteroidota; class Bacteroidia; order Chitinophagales; family Chitinophagaceae; genus Rurimicrobium. Next base: position 1,440 of record DATJDO010000153.1, read on the forward strand.
CAGCCGCACACTCAGGCTGCTTTACGATGAAGCTCAGCTTCAACCTCAGCGAAGCAGGTTTTGTACCCGACAGGCTGGAGACCAATTGCGCCATCACATTTGAGAACGGTGCCATCACAGAATCGCACCTAACGCTCAATGCCGATGTCAAAGGAATTTCCGAAGATCAGTTTGCAAGCCTGGTAAAAGATGCGGAAGAAAACTGTCCGATCTCCAAACTGCTGAACACGAAGATCACTGTAGAGCATACGCTGAACGCTGCATCTTAATCATCACGCAAAATTTTCTGAAACAGCCTGTAAAAACTACAGGCTGTTTTTATTTTTTGACGGATATTTGGCACACATTTTTACAAAACAGACTAAGAAATGAAAATACTTCTGCTCGGATCGGGTGAACTCGGTAAAGAATTTGTCATCGCAGCACAAAGGATCGGCCAGACTGTCATTGCGGTAGATAGTTATGAGAACGCCCCGGCCATGCAGGTTGCCCACGGTTTTGAAGTGATCAATATGCTGGACGGCGAAGCGCTGGACCGCATCGTAGCCAAACACAAGCCTGACTTTATCGTACCCGAGATAGAAGCCATCCGTACCGAACGTTTTTATGAGTATGAAGCCCAGGGCTACACCGTAGTCCCTTCGGCAAAGGCCGCCAACTTTACCATGAACCGCAAAGCGATCCGTGACCTGGCGGCAAAAGA
>DATJDO010000154.1:0-7629 GCA_035497375.1 Chitinophagaceae bacterium
CTTAAAGACCTGATTACAGCAGTGCGGGATGCCCGGGTGAAAAACAACCTCAAACCCAAAGATGTGATCCGTCTGGCAGTAGATACCCAGAATAAAGCTTTGTACCAGGCGGCACAGACGATACTGGGCAGGCAGATCAATGCAGAAGAGATCAGTTTTACGGCAGAGCCGGTACAGGGGTCGATCTCGCTCGTTGTCGGTACAGACAAACTGTATGTCAGCAGCAATATTGCCGTAGATACAGGTGCACAAAAAGAGCAATTGCAGAAAGACCTAGATTACCAGAAAGGCTTCCTGCTCAGTGTACAGAAAAAACTGGGCAACGAAAAGTTTGTCGCCAATGCCAAGCCTGAGATCCTTGCGGCCGAGCAGAAGAAAGAAAGCGACGCATTAGCAAAAATAAAAACCATTGAAGAAAGCCTGAGTTTGTTGTAATTTTAAGCTTATAAAACGGAGTGCGGTATTTTTTATCCGGCAGGACGCTCTATAGGCGAAACTGCCTGTCTGCCGAAAGGCAGGCATTCCGGCAAAACGAAAACTTAAAAACTTACGGATGAAACGTCTGATCCTATCTGCGTTGGCGCTCAGCACACTCAGTACCGGAATACTGCTCGCACAGTCGAAAACCACGAAGCCAGTCAGTGCTAAAACTCCGGCAAAACCGAAGTATAAACCGGCACCGGTGTTCCTGGGCAATTCGGACCAACACGGAGGCCTGATTGCCAAAAGCGTATTCGATTCCCTGGTCCGCCAGGGGCTGACCGCAAAAGATTCGGCGGGTAACCCGATCACCGTTACGGAATTCCGCATCTACTACAAAGAGCGCAATCTCTATGAAGACTCGGCAGGTAAGTATTATACAGATTACGAAATATTGACCGACTTTGCGAAAGGCAATAAACTAAACAGTTATGTGGCCATACAAGACCGGACCAAAAGTGGCGATACCGCCATATTCGACGATATACTGGTCATGCACCCCGACAGTGCAGTCGTACAGGGCATCGGTATGAAGTTCGTTATCGGAAAATAAATTGATCCCGTCACCAGGTGACGGGATTTTTTATGGTGTCATTGCAGCGATTGCTCTGCCGGATATTCCTTCATTACTAAAGGCACATATTGACAAATTGTTGCATTACCTCCTTGTCAAATCTCCTTGTCCTTTTCTCAATAATTTAGCTACTTTTGTGCCTCATTTTCTAACTTAAAATCTTCATTCAAAAAATCATACTTTTTTATGGCTTATGATGTTATCGTAGTGGGTAGTGGGCCAGGTGGCTATGTTGCAGCAATCCGCGCGTCGCAATTGGGTTTCAAAACAGCTATCGTTGAGCGCGAAAACCTGGGCGGTATTTGTCTCAACTGGGGCTGTATCCCTACCAAAGCATTGTTGAAATCGGCCCAGGTACTGGAGTACATCAACCATGCCCAGGACTATGGTGTTTCTGTAGAAGGCGCCAAACATGATTTTGAGGCCGTGATCAAACGCAGCCGTGGTGTAGCCGACAAAATGAGCAAGGGCATCCAGTTCCTGATGAAAAAGAACAAGATCGAGGTGCTGAATGGCTTTGGCAAACTGAATGCAAAGAAAGAACTGGAAGTAACAGGTGCTGACGGCAAAACGGCCGTACACACTGCCAAACATATTGTACTGGCTACAGGCGCCCGCAGCCGCGAACTGCCTGCTCTGCCGATTGATGGCAAAAAGATCATCGGTTACCGCGAGGCCATGAACCTGCCCAAGCAACCAAAATCCATGATCGTAGTGGGTAGTGGTGCCATCGGTGTGGAATTTGCTTATTTCTACAGCGCCCTGGGCACACAAGTGACCATCGTTGAGTTTATGGACCGTATTGTACCGGTTGAAGATGCAGACATATCTAAAGAACTGGAGAAATCGTTCAAGAAAAAAGGCATTACCGTCATGACCTCTTCTTCTGTTGAAAAAGCAGATACAAGCGGTACAGGCGTAAAGGCAACGGTAAAAACAGCTTCAGGAGAAATAACCCTTGAAGCCGACATCCTGCTGAGTGCAGCCGGAGTTGCTACCAATATCGAAAACATCGGCCTCGAAGCATTGAACATCACTGTAGATAAAGGCCGCGTGATTGTAGATCCTTATTACAAAACAAACGTTGAGGGCATCTACGCCATCGGCGATATCGTTCCCGGCCAGGCGCTCGCACACGTTGCGATGAAAGAAGCCGTAATCTGTATCGAAGCCATAGCACATAAAGAAGGCAAATTCCACCATCAGCCGGAAGCACTGGACTACGGCAATGTACCAGGCTGCACGTACTGCACACCGGAGATCGCTTCTGTGGGCATGACCGAAAAGCAAGCCAAAGAAGCCGGTTATGAAATCAAAGTAGGCAAATTCCCCTTCTCTGCCAGTGGTAAAGCCAGTGCAGCAGGAGCTCCTGAAGGTTTTGTAAAAGTGGTATTCGATGCCAAATATGGCGAATGGCTGGGCACACACATGATCGGGTCAAACGTTACCGAGATCATTGCGCAAACCGTAGCTTCCCGCAAACTGGAAACCACTTATCACGAGCAACTGGATGTAATCTTCCCGCACCCGACAATGAGCGAAGCGGTAAAAGATGCCATTGAAGTAGCCCTGGGCGAAGCGATTCACCTGTAGTCTTTTATTTATATCTTTACATTATCCGGTTGAACAAACTCAACCGGATTTTTTTTACCCTGTACAAAGAGCAGGATATACCTCACAAAACAGCTTCTGTATGTTGTCTGATAAGCGAGTACAAACCCCCATCGTTTGGTGCTGGGCTATCGCTCTGGTACTCTTTTCGTTCTCCTGGATCGCCATTGACGGCGGCCATGTGATACTGGGCACAGGCGGAGATGGCGCTAAAAACTATTACACCTTTTTATACCACAGCCTGTATGAAAAAGGCATATGGTTTAACGGGATGAACTATCCCTATGGCGAACACATCGTGTTTCCCGACCTGCAACCGCTCATCTCTTCCGCCCTGATCTGGTGGCGTAAGCTGGCCCCCCTCAGCCTGCAGGATGCACTGCGTTGTATGCACTGGAGCATCTGCCTCAGCTTTGTACTGGCCATAGTGTACAATCAGAAGATACTTCGTTTTTATAAAATATCCTTTGCGTGTTCCTTGCTGGGTGCAGCCTGCATTACCCTGATGTCCCCGCAATTACTGCGTTTATCCGGGCATTACGCCCTGGCCTACCCTTCCTTTGGGGCTATGCTGTTCTATTTTTCCATCCGTTATCATCACAGCTCCGAAAAGAAGTATGCCGTATACCTCTTCCTGCTGGGAACACTGATGTACTTTATACATCCTTATTTCCTGGCATTGACTTTTATATGGATTGCTCTTTACACCATCATTTTTTTCCTCTTCACGCGGAAAGAAAGTATACAGCAACGATTGCTTCAGCTCCTGCCCCTCGGCCTGGCAATGCTGCTGATGTTTGGCGGAGTCAAACTCTTTATGGCCCTTACTGACCCGGTGCAGGACAGGCCTGAATTCCCACACGGCGCCATGGCCTACGGCGCAACCGGTGAAGATGTGCTCACCTCTGTCTATTCTCCCTTCTGGGAAATCATACAGAAATCTGTGCCGGATCTGAAACTGAGCTCCGGCGGAGAAGGCTTTTCCTATATTGGCCTGGCCTGTGCCGCTATCATTATTTTTGCTTTGGTCCGGTCTTTCAGAAAAAAACGTGGGGAAGATGCGCCTGTCGTTTTCCCGCGTATCTGGATCATATTATCTGTGTTCTTTTTGCTATTGGGCATGGGCGTGCCTTTCGTCTGGAATATGGAATGGCTGTTGAATTACCTTTCTGTGTTCCGGCAATTCCGTTCCCTGGGACGCTTTACCTGGTTGTTTTACCAGGTTATTACCGTATTTAGCCTCGTATACCTTTACCAGTATTACCAGGCACGGAAAGCAAAGCGCCTGGCCTGGCTTATACTTCTGTTGCCCTTTGCTTTCTGGAGCTGGGAATGCCTGGGCTACATACAGCTGGCCCGGAGCAGTGCAGCAAAAAGCAAGGCTACATACCAGCAGTTTTTCTCCACAGATACCTACCAATGGTCTGCTTTCCTGGAAAAGCAGCACATGGTCCCGGGAGACTTCCAGGCCATACTCCTCTTACCTTTTGTCCATGTAGGCAGCGAAAAATGGTCGGTGGGTACAGACCAGACAGACGATATGGTCTACGCCTTCAAAGCGTCGCTGGATACCAGGCTGCCTATTGTAGATGTACTGATGCCCCGTCATTCCTGGTCGCAGACCGCCAGGCAGGTAAAAATCGCAGGCGGGCTTTTTGCAGACAAACCTTTACTTGCTGCCCGGCCCGACAAGCCATTCCTGATGATTTGCAGCCCCGGCAAAAGCTTGTCTCCGGATATGGATATACTGATCAGCTCCTCCGAACTCCTGGGCAGCTTCAGCGGGTGCACGGTATACGCGCTTTACCCCCAACGCCTGATGCAGACACGGCAGCTGGTTAGCAGGCAGATCAAAGCAATAGCCGAACGGATACAGGACCGGGATACTGTTCTTTACACAGATGCCGCCAAAGTCAGCATACTGCACCTGGATACAGGCAGTCGTAAACGGGCCGCCTTATTTGGTCAGGGAAGTGCCTGTTTTGAACCTGTCCGGGAACGCCTGATTACCGAGATCAGTGTAATGCCAACAACTGAAAGGGAGCTATTTGAAATATCCAGCTGGGTGCTGCTCAGTGCCCGCGACTTCAGGAGTCCTGTACTCAACCTCTCCCTGCTCGATGAAAACGGAGCAGAGATCTACCGGAATGATGCACTGGGTAAAGAAAGTGTGGATAATACCGGTATGTGGTTCCGGGTAAACCTGTTCTTTGAATTACCTGCGGCCTGCCGGAAGATCAGGTGGACCGTGTATGATGATGGCCAGGGAAGCTATCTTGGCCTGGATGAAGTGTTGTTGCGGCCGGCAAACGGTCTGGTAATTTCAAAAGATAAGGATGGAAAAATACTGGTGAACAACCATCTGCTGCGCTAAGTTTTCATCACTTTGCGCCTTTGCATGAAAGAAGTATCAGGTGGTCATTTAATTAGCTGCAATACCTGAACACTTTCCTGTGCGTCTTTGTTCCCTTTGCGCCTCTGCGTGCAGTCGGTACCAGGCAGTCCAATACCTACGGCATAACGCCCTTTCTCTGTTCCTTTGCGTCTTTGCGTGAAACTCAGGGGGCCATCAGGCTACAGCTCCTTAATGCGGCAAAGTCCATGCGCCCCAGCACTTCAAAAGTACCGTCGGCGTATACCTTAGCCATATCTTCCGTGGCAATGAACGAACAGGAGTGTATATTGGCCAGGTCTATAATATTCAGCGCCCCGATGCCCTGCAGACTGGTATCCAGCGGATCCTGCACATCCCGAACCAGGGCGCGCAGGCTGGGTATCGGGGTGAAAATACCATCCGCTGTTGCATAGGCCTGCGACAACAGTTCTGTCATGCCGTATTCCGAATGCACATACTGCAGGTTCCATCTTTCCTTTAAAAAACCGTGCACCTGCGCACGGGTCCATTCTTCTTTCCGTCCCTTCATACCTCCTGTTTCCATCACGATAACACCTTCCAGGTCCATCGGGTATTGTTCGGCAAAGTCCAGTAAGGCAAAGGTGACCCCCAACAACAGGACTTTCCGGCCTTCTTTTACAAGGACGTGCAACTTCTCTGCCAACTCTTCCCATTCATTCAGGTAAAAGCCATTGTGCTCCTGCCTGCTCCTGTCCATCAACATCTGCGCCATATGCACCAGCGAAGAGCCGGAACGTTCTAGATAAGAAGGCAGCAGGGCCAGTATAGTCAGGTCAGCTACCGGCCCGTAAAACTGTTCAAAACCGGCCAATGCAACTGTATCGTATAAAGCCCTGTCTGCAACATAATGCTTGCTGGGTATCATTCCCGTAGTCCCGCTGCTGTCGAAGACCAGTTCCGCCTCTTTTCCCGGTGTACTGCTTACTTTGTGCGTCTTGAAAAAAGAAATAGGCAAAAAAGGGATTTCTTTCAGGTCGGAAACCCTATCCGGTCTTATACGTAACGCTTCATGGTATCTGCGGTATAGCTCATTGTGCTCATATTGATACCGGTACACCTGTAGCGCAAAAGACACAAAATGATCTTTGCATTCTTTTAGTAGCTCCGTACCATCAATATTGTCCAACCGCATTGCTTTTTAGATTATTTTTGAACTGGAATGTTTTGCAAAACAACAAAAAAAAGAATTGTGCCCATCGGAAGATTTTACCCTGAAGGAATAAAACACGGAGCACTATGTATAGCCGTATTGGCTATGGTGGCTTTATCTTCCTGCACCAAAAGCAAAAAGTCTTCAGGTAATATACCTAAGATTCAATTTATCGGACTTTCCGGTAATACCATCAAAGCCGGCAGCAGCCAGGTGATCTATATCAATTTTAATTTTTCGGACGGCAACGGGGACCTGGGCAACAAACCATCGTCCGGCAACTATGACATTTACACCAAAGACAGCCGCAATGACAGTTCCGATGTTAACTATTTCTTTCCGCAGGACCTGCCGGACAATGTAGAGGCAGGACAAGAGGTTTCCGGAGTCTGTAACTTAGGCCTTTTGGGTGCGTTTGTCTTGCTCCGCCCGGACCGTCCGGACCGGGATACCGTACGGTATGAAATCTATATCAAAGATCGCGCCGGTAACGAAAGCAATCGCTTTACTACTCCTGACATTTACATCGTTCCTTAAAGCAAATGAGGTCTGAAGTGTTTTCTGAAAAACAATATAGAAATAAGACCGGATTTGCTATTTTTGGGACTTTAAATTCTTAAAAGAACGCTGAACAATAAATATTTTATGGCCGAAGTGATACGAATGCCCCTATTGAGCGATACGATGAAGGAAGGAGTGATAGCAGAATGGCACAAAAAAGTGGGTGACAAAGTAAAAGCGGACGATGTACTAGCCGACGTGGAAACCGATAAAGCAACCATGGAAGTCATGGGCTATGCCGAGGGCACCCTGCTCTATGTCGGAGTCGAAAAAGGCAAAGCGGCCAAAGTAAACGATGTGATCGCCATTATCGGTAAAGAGGGTGAGGATTACAAAGCCTTGCTGGATAAAGAAAATACCGGAGCAGCTCCTGCAGCAGCGCAAACTGCGGCACCAGCCAAAGAAGAAGCGCCCGCCCCTCCCAAAGAAGAAAAACCCGCAGCTACTCCTGCAGCAATACCTGCTGGCGTGACTGTGATCAGGATGCCCCTGCTCAGCGATACGATGACCGAAGGTAAAATCGTTGCCTGGAACAAGAAAGAAGGTGATGTGGTAAAAAGTGACGATGTACTCGCCGATGTGGAAACTGATAAAGCCACGATGGAAGTAATGGGATACGCCGACGGCACATTGTTACACATTGGTGTACCAGCCGGCAGTGCAGCCAAAATAAACGACATCATTGCCATTGTAGGCAAACCAGGAACAGATATCTCCGGCATCCTGAATGCTCCGGCGACTGAGGCGAATCCGGCAACTGAAAAACCAGCTACAGAACACAAAACAGAAGTTGCTGCGCAAGCGCAGGCCCCTGCTCAGGCGGAGGCGGGCAATACT
>DATJDO010000155.1:0-3105 GCA_035497375.1 Chitinophagaceae bacterium
CATTACCCAGATGGGATTAGGGATAATAGCTTCGCTTTTCTGCAGCATCGGGCTGCGGAAGACAAATTGCCACAAGGCCGGTTCGTACACAAAAAGGGTGAAGATCGTTAGCGCTGTTAGTAAGGCTACAACAACATTTCCAATCACGAACATGCGCTTGAAATGGGACGAATAAAAGAACAACAATACGGTACAGCATACCTGCACCAGCAGCCAATGGGCTTTACCGGCTTGCACGGCAACAATGCCTGCCAGCAGGATGCCGCTGATATTGAGCACGGAATGGTAAATGATGCCTGCTCTCCTGTTGATACTATGGTCCAGTATGGCTTTTTCCGGCCTGTTGATCGAGTCTATTTTAATGTCAAAATAATCGTTGATGATGTAGCCCGCAGCGGCTATGAGTATTGTGGAGAGGCAAATCAGGCTGAAATTAAACGGGTTCAGCAGGAAACTTGTGTTGCTCCAGTGACGCAGGGGCAACAATACGCAGGCCCACACCAAAAGCTGCGTGAGCATAATAATAAACAGGTTATTCCAGCGTATGAGTCTGAGCCAGTTCATGGGTGTTTATATCGTCCAGGTAGACGGGCTGGTGCGCCACTCGGCTAATTTTTCTTTTTGCTCCGGGGTAATGATTTTCAGGTCTTCAGCCACTTCCATCAATGCCGTGTAATTGCTGATGGTATGGAGTTTCAGGTTCGCCTTTTCAAAAGCTTCGTCTGCTGCCGAGAAACCATAGGTGAACAGCCCGCACATGCCCAGTACTTCTGCGCCGTTGGCACGTAGTACTTCTACCACTTCAAGGCTGCTCTTGCCTGTAGAGATCAGGTCTTCAACCACCACCACTTTCGCGCCCGGCTCCAATACGCCTTCTATCTGGTTGCCCATACCGTGCTCTTTGGGTTTACTGCGTACATAAATAAAAGGCAGCTTCATAAGATCCGCAGCCAGCACGCCATGGGCAATACCCGCAGTAGCCACACCAGCAATCACCTCCGCATCGGGGTATTGTTCCAGGATCATATTGGCGAGTTCGCTCTTCACAAAATCGCGTGTATACGGGAAACTCAGCACTTTGCGGTTGTCGCAATATACAGGGGAATTCCAGCCTGAAGCCCATTTATAGGGCTGTTGCGTATTTATCTGTAATGCCTTAATTTGCAGGAGTTTTTCAGCGAAATGTTTTTGAGTGCTCATGCGCCAAAACTACACCCATTCTATAAATTATACAAAACGGTTCAATGAGTTTTCACCAAAAGATCTACTATAATAACAAACCGTTCATTCTGGCCGAACCGCAGGCAGACCTGAGCCGGTACCGGGGGTATAAAAAACTGGAAGGTGCCACTGCCGCCCATTTTAAGGAAGCTGTAGCTATGCTGGAAGATGCTGCCTGTACTGGTGTACTGTTGGTAGACACTGACCGGGAGCAGTTGGAAAAAGAATTATTGTGGAACTTTTACCCAGTGTATTCAGGAGGTGGGGTCGTCGTGAATGAGCATGGAGCAATTCTGATGATCCTCAGAAGGGGTAAATGGGATCTGCCGAAGGGAAAGCTGGACGAGGGGGAAGATATAGAGCAATGTGCTTTGCGCGAAGTACGGGAAGAGACAGGACTGGAGCAAGTGGAACTGGGTAAACGAATCTGTAATACGATGCACATTTACCCGATGAACAATCAGCTGATGCTGAAATATACAGAGTGGTACCTGATGCGTGGCTCAGTGAAGGGCTCCCTGTTGCCCCAGGAAGAAGAAAAGATCGAAGAAGTGCGTTGGGTGATGCCCGCAGATATCCAGGGCTTGCTGCGCAATTCCTATGAAACCATAACGGACGTATTAAAAGAAGCCAACATTTTGTAAAAGCAGTTCTATGTTCAATTACCTTAACATTATTAAAACACATTTCTTTTCATCTTTGCAGACCGAGGTGAAACCATGGCAAAACTAATTGACATATCAAAAGACAGCCTGAAACATTCCGTAACACGGAGTGTGACCAAAAGGCGGACTACTTTCTGGCAAATGATGCGCTGTATCAGTAAGTTTGAATACAAGCCTTCTTTCCTGCTGGTATTGACTGTGGTAGCGGCGCTGCTGTATATATGTACACCGCTTTCCCTGTTTTCAGATCAACCCCTTTTCCTGCGTTTCATCGACGATATTTTGGTGCTGTTTATTGTACTGAAAGTGCTGTCGCATGAAACACACCGCTTTACCCGCTACAAAGCCCGTACCCGGCGCTCCTGTTGCGAGTAAGTATGCTGCATCCAAAATCTTGGCATATATAGCAAAAGCCCCTGCCCGATATTGTCCGGCAGGGGCTTTTTGTAAAGGTCGAAAAGCCTGTTTAGGATAGTACTTTGTCATCGTCAAAGCTTGCCTGAGGGCCTGCAGATTGTACGGCCAATTTATTTTCTTCGCCCTAATATGCTATAGCCCAATGAGAGTCTGACATAAGGTTGGGTAAACAGTTTTTTGATCTGTTCATCATCAATATCTGAAAGCCGGGACAGGTTTTGCTGCAGGGTCAGGTCGATGATCATACGCTGCCTGACAGTGTAGCTTAGTCCAATGGTATAGCCAAAACGGATCATGTTGATCAGTGTTGTTGCGCCGGGATCTTTATAGGCTGAAAAGGGCACAGATCCGGAGTGCGTAAATACAGCCGGAGCTGGAGGTGTAATACCCGCGGTGTCGTAATGATGGAATATCGAATCAGCAAGAGGCAGGTTGCCGTAGGTCTGCAGTATTCCTTTCATTTTTAGTGTTTTCCCAAAAGTGAAATTCATTCCCGCTAAGAAGGAAAGGTTTTTATCCATTTTGTACCGGACCAGGAAGGGTAGTTCAAACTCTGTGAACTTTTTCTGAGCCTGCCGGTACGCTACTATGGAATCGTAAGTCTGACTGTAAGCGTAATTTTTGTAACCTGTCGGGAAGTTCATAGAATCCCGCTCTGCATAATACATGGTGCTCTGCACATTGCCTGCGCGGATATACGTTCCGTTTGCAGTACGGTACTCCCTGCTGGTATTGGACAGTTTGATGCCGGGTTGAATGATAAAGCTGACTTTAGGCGAAAAATTCACTTCACCATACACCG
>DATJDO010000156.1:0-6622 GCA_035497375.1 Chitinophagaceae bacterium
GTAAAACAATTGAAACCATCTACAGCACGTACAAGGGAGATAAGAACAGTGAAGACTGGAAAAAATTTGAAATCTACGCAGGCCGCGTATGGTTCAGCACCGGCAACCATCACCATTACTCCAAAGACAAATTCATACCTGAATGCAGTTTTGAATACTTCAGCGAACTGGTAAAAAATAGTGATCAAAGTAGCTTGCCTGTAGCACAAGGCGAAAATGTGGATGCTTTCCTGCAGCGCATGAAGCCCGTCATCTTCGACATAAAGTTCCAATCTAAAATGGTGGACCTGCGTGCCGGTATCGACAACGTTGCGAGCTCCTCCGTAAACTTCTACGAAGGTGTGACACAAAAAGAAGTAGAAGCTTTCTACAATGACCCCGCACGATTCCCACACAGCGATACAGAGCCTGAATGGGGCCTGAACAGCAAAGTACTGAAAGAGAACGGGCAGGTAACCGAGAAAGTGTGGAAAGTAGGAGGCATGTATTCGCCAGCTTTGGAAAAAGTGGTGTACTGGCTGGACAAAGCAGCTGGTGTAGCCGAAAACGATCAGCAGAAAAAAGCGCTGCAATTATTGTCGGAATACTACAAAACCGGTGACCTCCACAAATGGGATGAATACAACATTGCCTGGGTAAACGATACTGCCAGCCGCATCGATATCAGCCACGGCTTCATCGAAGTATACAACGACCCCATCGGTAAGAAAGGCAGCTTCGAGTCTGTACTTTCCCTGAAGGATATGGTTACCACCAAAACGATCGCGACCATAGCAAAAGAAGCACAATGGTTTGAAGACAATTCCCCACTGATGCCTGAGCACAAAAAGAAAACCGTAAAAGGCATCACGGCAAAAGCCATCACAGTCATTGTAGAATCCGGCGATGCAGCCCCCAGTACACCGATCGGTATCAATCTACCCAACTCAGACTGGTTAAGGAAAGAGCACGGCTCCAAATCTGTATCTCTGAGCAACATTGTACATGCGTACAATGAAAGCAGCGCCGGCAGCGGTATGCTGGATGAGTTTGTGAACGATCCGGCAAAACTGGCCAGGATGAAAGAGCTCGGCAACCTCGGCAGCGACTTGCATACCGATATGCATGAGTGCATCGGCCATGCTTCCGGCCAGATCAATCCTGGTGTGGGAACACCGGACAAAACACTGAAAAACTACGCCAGCTGCCTCGAAGAAGCCCGTGCAGACCTCGTTGCGCTGTATTATATCATGGATCAGAAACTGGTAGACATTGGCGTGATGCCCTCACTGGAGGTTGGCAAAGCTGAATATGACAGCTATATGATGAACGGCCTGATGACCCAGCTTACCCGTTTGAAACTGGGAGACAAGATCGAAGAAGCACACATGCGCAACCGTGCCCTGAATGCCTACTGGGTATATGAGAAAGGCCGGAAAGACAACGTTGTCGAATTTGTAAAAAAAGACGGCAAAACCTATGTGCAGATCAATGACTATGATAAAATGCGTGTGCTGTTCGGAGAACTTCTGCGTGAGATCCAGCGCATCAAATCCGAAGGTGATTTCAAAGCAGGCAAAAACCTGGTAGAAACTTACGGTGTAAACGTAAACCAGGCGCTGCATAAAGAAGTGTTGGAGCGTTTTGCAAAACTGAACATCAAACCCTACAAAGGATTTATTCAACCCAGGCTGGTACCTGTAATGAAAGGCGAGCAGATCACAGATGTAACGATCGAATACCCCGATTCATTCTATGGCCAGATGATGGAATACGCTAAAAAGTATGCCTTCCTCCCGGCAATGAACTAAAACCAATATTGTACAAAAAACGCCCGGAGCTTTCCGGGCGTTTTTTTTTGTAAGATTGTCCTCCTGATATCCCAATTCGGCACTACCCTCCTACAATATTTTTCATAACCAGAATCCATCTGCGCATTTCCCTGCTGTCATCCCGAGGCACGAGGAATCTATACAAAAGGCAAACAAATTCATCACGCTGTCCTTCCGCAAGAATCTGTAGCAAGCCTTATTTACTGAGTATTATCTGATTCTTATAATCAAACCTGTATCAGATCATAGACAGATCCCTTCGGGATGACATCCTCTTGTTAGGATGAAGTGTCAAACAAGAATAAGATTATCTGTATCGCGGGCTTCCCCTCCTTGGAGGGGATAGGGGCGGGTGTTGGGCACACCCTGTCATCCCGACGACAGTCTCGGAGATGCAGCATCGGCCAGTCTGCAAGAAAACGGCAGTTTATTTACAAGCTATCCTTCAGCTGCTGCAACCATTCCAGAAGTGACTTCTTTTCCTCTTTGGATAAAATTGCGTCGCGATGCATCAATGCATAGGACGAGGGCGGCATTTTATCGTCGCTGATCTGACTGATGATCGATTTTAGTTTATTTCGTTTCCTCCTTGCAGAATACGCGTCCCATTCACTGAAATTCAATTCGGCTTTCCCCTCTGCGACATGACTTTCTAAAAACCAGGCCACCGGTTGCACATTGTTGTACCAGGGATAACGGGTATTGTTACTATGGCAATCGTAGCAGGCTACCCGCAATTTATTTTGCACCGCATCCGGAACCGGGTATACGTTGATAAAATCAGAAGGGAAGATGGCGCTGCTTTGATTGCGCTGTACAGGAATAAACTGTATCCCAATAAAACCTATGGCCAATACAGAAGCAGCGATAAGCCATTTTTTTCTTTTCGTCCTGAAATTCATTTTTCTGATTTTCACATAACTTCCATTTGATCATGACCAGCCATAGGGTCGGTACCGGTCTTGAAAATAAATTCGCTGTACAACAGGTAGGTTCCGGCAACAACAACAATGTCTCCTTCATGCAGCCCTGAAATAATCTCTATTCTGCTGCCACTTTCTAAACCTGTTTTTACCATTTTGCTTTTAAATGTTTTTTCAGCTGTCTGTATCCATACCGATGATGTGTTGCCATCACGCAATACAGCATCAACGGGCAGAGACAGGTTATTGGTTTCCGGCCTTTGTACGGATACATATACTGGCATACCAGGTTTCAGTTTGTGAGCCGGATTGGGAATGAGTATCCTGATCAGGTTAATTCTTGTAGCAGGGTTTAATTGCGGGTTGGCAAAATCTATCCTGCCCGAAAATATTTCATTCCCAATGTCGGGCACCCGCACCATAGCCATACTGCCGGGATCCACAGCCGACAACTGGGAGGAATAAGCTTGCGCCTCTGCCCAGAGCGTAGACAAGTCGGCAAGATTGGCAATTGTCCCGCCCATATCCACATAACCGCCTTCAGAAACTTTCAATTCAGTAATGTAACCGGAAGCTGTACTGTAAAATGTAGTCACCGGTGTTATTTTCTGTTCTTGCTGCAACACCTGTATTTGCTTTTCTGTCATTCCCCACAGCAGTAGTTTGGTTTTTGAACTTTGCAGCAGTTGTTCAAAGTCGACGGCTGAACCATCAGCAAATTTTTTTCTTCTTTCCCATACCATCAGGTATTCCTGTTTGGCATTGTTCAGTTCTTCGCTGTATAGGTCTGCTATCGGCGCTCCTTTGGGCACATAATCGCCAACATTCTTATAATACAATTTCTCGATCCTGCCCATTACTCTCGAGCTGACAGACTGCATGGTTTGCAGGTTAAAATTCAAGGTGCCGGTCAGGACTATTTCATCATTAAAGTCACCGTGCCTGATCGTATCTGTCTGTATGTTACCCAGTCTGATCTGTTCATCGCTCAACTGCAGTGCGTTGGGATCTGCATTTTTGTTTTTTTCGGCACGCACCAGATCCATGTGGCAAATGGGGCATAATCCAGGCTTATCTGCTTCTACCTGCGGGTGCATGGAGCAGGTATAGTAGATGCCCTCTTCAAGTTTTTTACCACTCTCCTTATTCGTACAGGCATAAAGCAGTACTGTACTACAGAGCAGGAAAATGAAGTTCCTCATAATATTCTAATTTTTAATTTTAATAAAACTCTCGCTATCGGTCAGGTATTGCGCGTTCACCGCTACTGAGTCAGTTTGCGTCAGCCCTTCGAGTATGACTACTTCGTTGTCACTTTTGATACCCGTGATGACCTTTGTGGCAATAAAACCGCCCGCTACTTTTTTGAAAACAACCTGGTGCAGGCCGAGAGAAACTACGGCAGCCTCCGGCAGCCACTCGCCGGATTTTTTCCCAACCGACAGAGTAGCTTTTACCTGGCTGCCTACAGGCAATTTCATTCCGCTGTTGTTGAAATAAATACGGGCAGTCTGCGTCTTCGTTCCTTCTCTGAAAAAAGGTTCAATAAAATCGACCGTACCGGCAAATTGCTGACCGGAAGCAGCTTCAGGGGTAATCTGCACGGCCTGACCCTTTGTTACCAATGCCGCATCTTCGGGGAAGATGTTTACGGCCACCCATGCTTTGTCCCGGTTGTACACGGTAAACACTGTTTGCCCTTTGTCTACATACATACCTTCTTTCAGCTTCAGTTCCATAGTAGTCAGTGAAGCTGCATCTCCCATTGATGTCTCCATCGGCGCTGATACGCTACCCATATCGGGAGACAAGCCGGATTCATGAATATGCCCGCGGTAACGGCTGTAAATGGATACGGCAAAGTCCGGCTTTCCCTTGCGCACGACACTGTTCAACTGTTCACCAGACATGCCCAGCAACAACAACTTCTGTTTTGCCGCATCAATCATCACCTGGTTGGATGGATCATTCCGGATAAGGAATAAAAGATTTTCCTGTGCATACATCAGCTCCGGGCTGTAGACATCCATAATTTTCTGCCCAGCCTCAATCTTCTGAAAGCGGTAGCGGACATACAGTTTTTCAATACGGCCTGATATATTGGCCGAAATGCTTCCTGTCTGCCGGGTGTCATACTCCACAATCCCCAGGGCATCTACCGTAATATCTTTTTGCTCCGCTCGCAAGGCCACCACCGGGATGCCCGAGAGGACAAACTCATTAGTCGGCCTGAGTAATACCTCCAGGTCTTCTTCGGGCATCTGCTCTCCTGCTGTTACCAGGTCCATCCCGCATTTGGGGCATTTTCCCGGCTTGTCGCTGAACACAGAATCTTCCGGCATCGGGCAGGTATATGTTTGCGTTGCGGGCACCAGCTGCATGCCGCATTTAGGACACTTACCCGGCTTGTCACTGAATACAGAGTCTTCCGGCATCGGGCAAGTGTAGCGGATTCCGGCATCCCCGGAATGATCGTTTTGTTTCTGACTGTTACGGCAACCGCATATTGTAAGCACAGCCAGGCATAAATAGAGGATCTGCTTCATTATTTCTTTTGGATTAAGCGGTCAATAGTTGTTTGTTGTTTCAATGCTTTTGCTACAATGTCGCAATACTCCAGCTGGGTCATGTTCAGCTTTTCCCAGGCATCATACAGCATGAACAACTCCTCCGTGTTTTGTTCATAACCAGCCTGCATGGTGCGGAAATTATTCTTCAGTGCGGGAATAATTTCCTTCCGGTACAGATCCAGCTGCTGCTGCAGTACCTGATACTCTGTCTGCATTCCATAAGCCATTCCACTGTATTCGTTGACCATCATTTCCTTTTGAGCCTGAAGGGCATCGGCTTTCCACTTCAGGCTTTCTGCATTGGCCTTATTCATTTTGGATGCCCAGCTCACGAAGGGCAACCTGGCCATGGCCATCACCGTGTAGCGCAGCTGACCGCTGAATTCATACATATTATCCAGGCGCACACCAAATTCCGGCCTGAGGCTTTGCCGTTCGATATTCCGTCTCAGGTTGGTCAGTGCAATCTGCTGATCAATAGATTTCATATCGCTGCGTGTCTTGTAAAACAGCGAGCTGTCAAACACCATCGTTGAGTAATCGCTGAAGGCAAAAGCCGTATCGATCTCAAAAGGAGTCATGGCATTCCTTCCCATCAGAGCATTCATCCGTATGCGCTTTTCCCGGATATCGTTCTCATACATCAGCCGCATGTTCTTTGTGTAGCCCAGCGCTGCTTTTGCTTTATAATAAGCGCTTATTTTATCTGCGCCATTCCTATAGCGGATTTCTGCGTTTTTGATCATAAAATCCAGCATCTGCTCGTTCTCGTCTACCACGGTAAGCCTTTTGCGGAGCACGATCCATTCATAGTACAGCACCTTGGCTTCCTGTACCAGTTCATTGATGCCTGCCGCCTTGTTCTCTTTCTCGACAGACGACATGGCTTTCATAAAAGCCTGCCCGGCATCCAGTTTTCTCTTTTGCGGAAACATCTGCTCCACGGAAACCATAACAGAGCCCATTGCTTCCATTCCTTCCTTACCTTTCCAACGGCTTACATTGTAGGGTGTCATAAACTGGCCCACGCCCACAGTTGGCGCCATCCAGCTCCGGGCACCCTTTGCCGCTTCATCCATAGAGCGGATCTCATTATCATACATGCGCACGATCGGATGATGGGCTTCCACACTGTCCATCACATCCCGGAGGGTCAGTACCTGGGCCTGTACAGGAGCAAAATGAAGAGCAACAAAAATTAAAAGACTTATTTTTTTCATTTTTTCAACTTTTAATGAGCGGCATCCAAAACATCGATCTTGCCGTATTTTTTCAGTTCGTATTCTTTTTGCATCAGGAAAATAATAGGGGTAACCAG
>DATJDO010000157.1:0-11973 GCA_035497375.1 Chitinophagaceae bacterium
CAGAACAGGCACGTACGGATGCAGAACTCGGGTACCTGAAAGCCCAGATCAATCCACACTTCCTGTTCAACACACTGAACAGCATTTACTCATTGGCGATACAGGGGTCCGAGGCCACTGCCGATGCCGTAGTACAGCTTTCCAGCATGATGCGGTATATCCTTACAGAAGCCTCCAATGATCTTGTAGACCTGGCTAAAGAGGTGGACTACATCAGCAACTATATAGCTTTGCAGAAAACAAGGCTTAGTGATAATGTATATTTTAATTTTTCGGTAGAAGGGCAGGCTGGCCAAAAAAGAATTGCCCCCTTATTGTTAATTCCTTTTATCGAAAATGCTTTTAAGTATGGTGTTAATCCAGACGAGGATTGTGCAATCAACATCCGCCTGCACATCGAAGCCAATGAACTGATGCTGGATGTATACAATAAAAAAGTAAAACTAAGAGCCGAGCACAATGAAAGCAGTAAAGTCGGGATCGATAATACGCGCAAACGCCTCGACAATCTTTATGCAGGCAAGCATCTTTTACAGATTAAAGAAGAGGCCTCTTCTTACCATGTACAGCTAAAAATCACACTCAATGATTACAGCAATAGCCATAGACGACGAACCCTTAGCACTTAAGGTAATTGAGAAATTCTGTCAGCAATCGGGACAGGTAAACCTGCTGAAGGCCTTTACACACACCGGTGAGGCCTCTTTGTTTCTGGAGCAAAACGATGCAGACCTCCTGTTTCTTGATATCAATATGCCTTCTATTTCAGGAATTGATTTTTACAAGAATATGAAACAGCAGCCTTTACTGATTTTTACAACGGCCTATAGCGACTACGCTGTAGAAGGCTTTAACCTCAATGCTGTGGATTACCTCCTGAAACCGTTTACTTTTAAACGATTCCTGCAGGCACTTGAAAAAGTAATGCAGCAGAAAACGCAGCGGCCCACCGATAGCGCAGCCGGGTCTTTCATCACTATCCGTGCCGACTACAGCCTGATCAAAGTTTTACTCCGGGATATCCTTTATATTGAGAGCCTGGATAACTATGTAAAAATCCATCTTGAAAAGCAAAAACCGATATTGGCACGTATGCCGATGAAAACGATTCTTGAACTCCTTCCGGCAACATTCATACGCATACACCGTTCGTATATCGTTCCTTTTGAAAAAATAGAAAGTATACGCAACAAGGTAGTTTATCTCAAAGAGGAAGAACTCCCTGTCGGAAACAACTATGAAAAAGAGCTGATGGAACGCTTTACCAAAGGGAACTCCTGATTCGTCCCGACATTTATTTTGTTCACCACACTTTTTATGTCAGGCCAATTTTCCTCGCGACTTTTGTATGGAGCTATTTAAGAGGATAGTTCATTTCATAGGGTTTTGTTTTAAATAGGGTGGAGAAATGCGCCGCAGGTTTGAGCACCTGCGGCGTTCCTATTTTATATTATTGCTGTCCCTGGATACTGTTTTCTGTTCCTGCCGGCTGCACCTACAGCCAGGAGTCTGATACATGTTGTTATGCTCAGACTGCCTGATCTTGATGCGCATATCCCCTTCATTCTTTTCCGGTTTCGGGAAAGCAGAAAACTGCCTGTTGTTATCTGCCGCTTCAATGGCCGCGGAGCCGCCCCGGGCAAGAATGGCAAAAAACACTATTATATATTTTTACATTTAAACATAATAAAGTATATTGGTAGGGAAAACCCATGCTCAAAAGAGCAACACCCACATAGAAATCCATGAAAACGCTGCGATACTATGCATACTGTTTACTGAGCCTTTTACTGTATTGCAGCCCTGTGTCAGCACAGGTAGCAGACTTTACGGCCAGCCCTCCTTCAGGCTGTACTTCGTTTGAAGTAGAATTTTCCAGTACCGGCACCGGTACCGTAATCGACTATACCTGGAACATCAGTGATGGGCGTGTAATGAAAGGGCCGAAGCCAAAAGCCACATTTACTTCATCCGGCGCGTATACCGTTACATTAACGGTTACCGGTTCTTCAGGCAGCAAAAGCAGCAAATCGATGGTGGTCAATGCGTATGCAAGCCCAACGGTAAGCTTTACGGCCATCCCTGCGAGAATATGCCCTTGCGAAGAAGTCCGGTTTACCAACACTTCTGTTGCCAATGCGCCGGGAGCCTATACATCGATCTGGTCTTTTGGCGACGGTAACACAGCCACCACCAACAATACCGCTTACCGGTATTGCACACCCGGCACGTATAACGTTGCCCTCAAGGTGACCAACAGCGCAGGATGCTATGCCTCGAAGGTTGAATACGCAAAAGTCACTGTTGTTGAAAGACCGCTTGCCGTCATTGATGCTTCCAAGACCAGCGTCTGCAAATTGCCGGATACGGTATGGTTTACCGGCAGCTCTGCCAAAGGTTCGGCTCCTTTTTCTTATAGCTGGAGTTTCGGCGACGGGGGTACCGGTACAGGCCCCAACCCCTATCATATTTATACAACTGCCGGTAAATACACTGTAAAGCTGATCATTTCAGATGCTTACGGGTGTAAGGATACACTGATCAAACCCGACTATATTACCGCCGCGCAGATGAATGCCAGCTTTACCATTCCGGCTACTGTTTGCCAGGGCGTAAGCCTGGTTCGTTTTGAAAACACTTCTGTACCCGAAACGAAAAAGACAATATGGAGCTGGAGCGATGGCGAAACATCCAGCTCCCTGCATGCACAGCGGTATTTCTGGAAGGCCGGCACCTTTACCGTCACCATGATCGACTCTTTCGGTCCCGGTTGCAAAGACACTTTTTCCGGCACCTACACAGTGCATCCCAAGCCGAGAACCAATTTTTCCTACTGGCCGGTGTACCCTTGTCCGGCACCCGTGGATGTGCACTTCGAAAACCGTACCAGCGGGGCAGACAGCTTTTTCTGGATATTCGGCGATGGCACTACATCACGCATCAAAGACCCTGTACATACCTATACCCGGGACAGCATATTCACGGTGTTCATGATCGCCAAATCAAAGTATGGCTGCCTGGACACGTTCCGTGTCCGCGACACCAGCAAGCCTTTTCCCGCAGGCTATCCGAACCCTATTTACGACAGCACCAACTCCCCCATCATCGTCAGGGTGTACCAGGGAAACATCCTGATCAAGCCGACCGTATACAGCGGCTGTATACCGCTTTCCATAGGCTTCGGGGCCCAGCTCAAATCCATTACCAGGATGCCTTCAGCCATAGATACAACCCGTCCTTTTCCCTTATGCTCAGGACTGCCAGGATACATCTTCCGGCCTTACTGGTTGTGCACGGCTTATCCTTACCCCGATCCCTACCCTGATGAGTTTTATGACCCCATTCCGGATTATAAAAACTTCCCCTACCCTTACCCTGCACGTACTTACTTCTGGGATTTCGGAGATGGAGCGACATCGACCGATGCTGCGCCTACACACATTTTTACCACTGAGGGAGAAAAGGTGGTGAAATGCACCATCACGACAGACAGCTGCTCCTTTACCGACTCCCTGATCGTACAAGCCGGCAACAAACCCACAGCCAATTTTTCTTTTTACCCGGACAGTATCTGTAAAAATGATTTTGTGCATGTAACGAACCTTTCTTCGGGTGGCTTGAAATATATCTGGGACTGGGCAGATGGCTTTACGGATATTGACACATCCAAATTCCTATTTCATAAGTACCGTGTTTGGGGCAGCCGCAGGATCCTGTTGACAGCAGAGCGTTTCGGTTGTACCGATACGATTTCAAAACTACTCGTGATCAATCCGCCCAACAGTTATTTTGGCATGCGTTACTCCTGCGACACACCGCTTAAAGTCAGCTTCCTCGATTCTTCCACTAGGGCCACCAGGGTATTCTGGATATTTGGTGACGGAGATACTTCCAGTGAAAGAAATCCTGTACACACTTATGCTGTGGCCGGCTCCTACACAGTCCGGCTGGCGACCGCAAACGATTCTTTTTCCTGTGTAGACACTTCGGAACGGACCATTCGCCTGTTTCACCGCAATCCCGGCTTCACAGCCAAAAACACCTGCCTCAAGGACTCCACAATCCTTACAACAGACATCCCTGATTATGTTTATAAATATTACTGGCAAACAGCTGAGCTGGTCGAATACGACACCATGCGCAAAAAGTCTTTTGTCCTCTACAAAGACACCGGTACGTATAGTATTACCCTCTACTATACAGACATCCATCAATGCTTCGATAGTGTGGTGAAAAAGGAGTACATCACCGTAGCGAAACCGTATGTAAAATTTGCAGCCAGCCCGCTGAAATCCTGCGCACCGACGAACGTCTATTTCACAGACAACAGTACCAATACCAAAAAGGCCAGCAATATCAGCCGCACCTGGCGCTGGGGGGATGCTACGAGCACTGTGGGTGCTTCGGGCACTACTGCCAGCCACCCTTATCCTGTAGCGGGCAATTACAAAGTCCGCCTTATTGTTACCGACAACATCGGCTGTAAGGATTCTGCTGAAATAGATATTCAATCCCGGAAACCCGTGGCAAATTTTACAGCGGAAGCCAACGATACGACATGCCTCTACCGCAACATCAAGTTCCATAGCATTTCATCCGGCGGCAGCTTGTCCTACCAATGGTATTTCGGCGACGGCGGCACAGCCACAGGCGCAGACCCTGTGTATGCGTACCGCAGCTTAGGTACTTTTGATGTAAAGCTTGTTGTTACCGACGATATCGGTTGTAAAGACTCCATTGTAAAACCGGCGTTTATCACAACAACCAAACCCAGGGCCTCTTTTATACTCAGTGATACCCTGGCACTTTGCCCTCCCCTATTTGTAAAGTTCAGCAATACATCTTCCGGTGCCATCCGGTACAATTGGGATTTTGACAATGGCAGCACCTCTACCCTGGTCAACCCGGTGGCTCCTTTCCTGGACCCCAAAGTATACAGGATACAACTGGTGGCACATGACAAATTCGGATGTACGGACACCAGCTATGGAAAAGCCCGTGTAGCAGGATACGCCGGAGGGATGAAGTATACTCCCCTTTCCGGCTGTGTACCGCTTACCGTATCCTTCGAAGCGGAATTCACCAATGTGGCTGTAATGATCTGGGACTTTGCCGATGGCATTACCGAAAACTCAGCCGGCAAGCCCAGGACATCACATACCTATACTACACCTGGAGCCTATATACCACGGCTGATCCTTGGAGACGGTGCAGGATGCAACACCGCCAGCGTTGGTATCGATACAATCAAAGTAGATGATGTGGAAGCACAGATCAATACCTCTCCGAAATGCGTAGGCGAAGAAATTGTTTTTTACGATGTATCGCGCAGTTACTTTTCGTCCTACCAGGGTTCAGAATGGACTTTCCACGACGGCAGTACGTCCACAGACAGAAACCCCAGGCGCACCTACAACAAAACAGGCACTTATGCTGTCAGCCTGATTTCTGAAAACACAAACGGCTGCAAAGACACTTTGCATACCAGCATCACAATCAACCCACTTCCAGTCATCAAAGCAAATGATACTGTCATTTGCATGAACGATTCCGCTGTATTGTCTGCCACCGGAGGTGTATCGTACAAATGGGCCCCCTCACCGACCCTGAGCTGTACCGACTGCAATACCCCCACCACCACCACTACTGTTCCGGCAATGTATTTCGTGACCGGCACCGATGCCAACGGCTGTAAAAACCGCGACACGCTCAGCGTGGGGATCAAGACAAAAACAACTTTAATCCTGGCAGCCGCTGCCGAAGTCTGTGAAAGCACACCGATACAATTGCTGGCCTCCGGTGCACAAAAATACTCCTGGTCTCCTGATTCATTTCTGAACAACGCCTATATCCCCAACCCTGTAGCGACGATGAAACACAGTATTGTCTACCGGGTCATCGGCACTGAGGGATCCTGCATTCCTGACACAGCATTGATTAACGTGACCGTACACCCCACACCTGAAGTGAATGCCGGCTCTGACCAAACGGTACTCGCGGGTACTGAAGTACAATTGGGCGGCCCGGGCAAATACACTAAAAACTACCTCTGGACACCCGATAGCCTGCTGAGTTGCAGCACTTGTCCTAACCCTGTGGTCCGGCCGGCAGCAACTACTACTTTCACCCTTAAAGGAACCAGTGATTTTGGCTGCTCCGATTCAGACGATGTGATCATCACGATCTTCTGCGACCAAAGCCAGCTGTTTATCCCCAACACCTTTACGCCAAATGGCGACGGACAGAATGATGTGTTCTATCCGCAAGGAAAAGGGGTATCCCGGATCAGCTCTTTTATCATCTATAACCGCTGGGGGCAGAAAATATTTGAACGCAATGGCATAAACGTCAATGCGCGGGAACAGGGATGGGACGGTTCTTTCAACGGCAGCAGCCTCGGCCCCGACACTTTTGTTTATACACTTGAAGCTATTTGCGACAATGGAGAAACAGTGTTCTGGAAAGGTGATGTAACGCTGATCAAATAAGAGTCTGTCAGGAAAGATACTTGCCAACGATGGGCATACGCCTGCCGACACCAAAGGCTTTGGGCGATACGCGGATGATCGGGCAAAACTGGTTGCGCTTATACTCGTTTGTGTTCACCAGTTTCAATATCCGTGTGACCAATGCCGCATCAAAACCCATCGCGGTCAGCTCTTTGGGGCCCTGCCTTCTTTCAATATATTGAAACAGGATCGCATCCAGTTCCCTGTAGTCCGGCAGGCTGTCGCTGTCCTTCTGCCCGGGCCGCAGTTCCGCGCTGGGCGCTTTGTCTACGATATTTTGCGGAATGATCTCACCATTCCTGTTGATGTAGTTTGCCAATGCATACACCTGCATTTTGTACAGGTCGCCTAAGACACCCAGGCCGCCCGCCATATCGCCATACAAGGTGCCATAGCCGGTTGCCAACTCGCTTTTGTTGGATGTGTTCAGTAAGATGGATCCGAATTTGTTGCTCAACGCCATCACCATAGCCCCGCGGATGCGCGACTGCAGGTTCTCTTCTGCCACAGAAAAAGAGAGCCCTGAAAACACAGGATCCAAAGCGCTTTCATAGGCTTCGAACACTCCATGTATCGGGATAATGTCGTAATGGTTGTTGAGGTTTTTAGACAGCTGTTCCGCATCGCTTACCGAATGCCCTGTAGAAAACTGCGAAGGCAATAGCAAAGCCCGTACATGCTCCGGTCCCAGCGCTTCGCAGGCCAGCGCCAGTACAACAGCGCTGTCAATACCACCCGAGGAAGCGACAATGGCTTTGCTGAAATTCATTTTGCGGAAATAGTCGCGGATGCCGGACAGCAATGCAGCGTGTACCCAGGCAATATTGTGCTGCGCATCGAAGTGTTGTGCCGGTACAGGCAGGGAAGCATACGCTACAGGAGTGGCATGTCCCATCGTGATCCGCCCGTCCCCGTGCCATTCGACCATTTGCACCGATTCTTCGAAATAAGGAAACTCGGCGATGATCTGCCTGTCCTTATCCATCACCACCGAACCACCGTCAAAAACAATCTCGGTTTGCGAACCGACTGTATTGCAATACAACATCGGCAAACCATATTGAGCCACGTTTTGCGCAATGACTTCTTTGCGCGCTTCAGCATGGATATAATCAAAAGGAGAAGCACTCAGGTTAATCATGATATCCGGCTGCAGGGGCATCAGCATATCCATAGGTTTGGCACGGTACAGGGGATTATCTGAGATATCCCATATGTCCTCGCAAACTGTCACCGCCAGCTTTTTGCCTTTATAGACGATCACATCCCATCCGTAGGCCGGTTCAAAATACCGGTACTCATCAAAAATATCATACGTAGGCAACAGCGTTTTATGGATCACTTTTGCGATCTGCTTATGCTCCAGAAAATATACCGAATTGTGCAGGTCTTTCCCTTCCGGCCTTTCATTGCGCGCTGGCGCGCCGACCAATATCGCGATGCCGTCTGCCTCGGATGCAATCGCCTGCACTGCAGACATTGATTGTTCTATAAAGTCATTGAACTCCAGGAAATCACGGGGAGGATACCCGCACACACACAATTCAGAAAACACGACCAGGTCTGCACCCTGCGCTTTGGCCTCGCGGACCGCTGCGATGATTTTACTTGTGTTCGCTTCGAAATTGCCGATATGATAATTTTGTTGTGCCAGTACGATCTTCACTTGGTAAATGCTTTTTATACGCGTTAAAATTAACGGATTCGCTACTCATCAAAAACATTTCTGAAAGTTGTACCTTATAGCGTAATGGGTAAATTCAAATTATATGACAGCAGCATACCACGCGAGATCATCGCTGAGGAACGTGCTGCAGCCTACAACAGCAAATCTCTCCTTGAAAAATGGAACGAGCTGTTTGCCCTGATAAGGCTGTCTGTTGGCCTGAATGACGGTCAGCCTTTGAAAAAGCCCCAGGGCAAGGGCCTGATCATTCAAAAACCATCGTCCTTATAAGAGGGAAAGCAGCAGCGATGAAATGCATTTATTGCTGTAATCCCAATACGTGTAGATACACCTAAGCTACTGGACCACAAAGAGCACTAAGGAAAGCACAAATACATTGAGCCAAACGCTACTGGCTTTGCGTTCTTTGCGGGAAAACTTTGAGCCCTTAGTGGTCATTTTATTAAATATAATAATAAACAATTATTACCAGGCGTCGCGTTGGCAGTTAGAAAAACTCGACCAAGAAGATTAATTATCTTCATGCTTCAGCTTTATCCAGCTCCAATCAACACATTTTTAGTACTTTTACTGCCGTCCGGGGTGGGTAAAGAACTAGTTATCCACACTAATTTCACATTATCCACAAACTTAACGTTAAAATTTTTACCAATATACCTCAAAGCCCCTGCAGGCCTACCATTCAGTCCGTACAATTTTTGTGGATAATTCTCAGTGTTTAAAAGTGGTAGAAAGTGGTAAAATGTGTTTCTTTGTGTTCTAATTCAGAGCATAAACGAAGCAATGGCCAATTTTATAGGCGAATATGAACTCAGTATCGATGCAAAAGGACGTTTTCTTTTGCCCGCGGCCTTCAGGAAGCAACTTCCGGAAGGTGCTGACGCCTGCTTCGTAGTGTCCCGGGGATTTGAACAGTGCCTCAACCTGTACCCGATGGACGAGTGGAACCTGCTCTCTGAAAAAATAAACAAACTCAACGATTTTAACCCGAAGGTCCGCGACTTCAAACGTTTGTTCCTGAATGGTGCAAATATGGTGGAAAGCGATGCTGCCGGCCGTCTGCTGCTGACTAAAAACCTGCAGGAGCACGCCCGGCTGTCTAAGGATATTGTGCTGACCGCACAGGGCAATAAGATGGAGATATGGGATAAGGCTACTTATATGGCCCACATCCAGAGTAAAATGGCAGACTTCAGCGATCTCGCAAGTGAAGTACTGGGTGGTGGATTCATGAGCCCTTTTGAAAATCTCTGATGATGGCGGCGCAGGAGTTTTATCATACGACCGTGTTGCTGGAGGAAGCGGTAGAAGGATTGGACATTAAAGCAAACGGCATTTATGTCGATTGCACCTTCGGGGGAGGAGGACATAGCCGCCTGATCCTGGAAAAACTCGGGCCAGAAGGCAAACTGATTGCCTTTGACCAGGATGCAGATGCCTGGAGAAATAAACCGGACGACAAGCGCCTGGTACCGGTAACGGAAAACTTCCGTTACCTGAAAAGATTTCTTCGTTTGCATGGAGCACCCGCAGTTGATGGCATATTGGCGGACTTGGGTGTAAGTTCTTACCAGTTTGATACCGGGGAAAGAGGGTTTTCCACCCGTTTTGACGGTCCCCTGGACATGCGGATGGACAACAGGGCTGAGCTGACGGCAGCAAGTGTATTGCATACGTATAGCGAAAGCAGGTTGCACCTGATGTTCGAACAATACGGAGAAGTGCGGAATTCGAAGCAGTTGGCGAAACACATTGCCACGCAGCGGCCAAAAGCACCGATCGGCACAACGCAGGACCTGAAAGTGTTTCTCGCACCGGTGATCAAAGGAAACCCGCAACGTTACCTGGCACAGGTGTTCCAGGCACTTCGTATAGAAGTAAATGACGAACTGGGTGCCCTGAGGGACTTGCTGGAGCAATCGGCCCAATGCCTGAAACCAGGCGGACGCCTGAGCATCATCTCCTTCCACTCGCTGGAAGACAGACTGGTGAAGCAGTTCGTAAAAAATGGCGCCTGGCAGGTGGAAGAAGATCCCCTGGGCCTGGCGTCGAAACAACGGTCTCCGTTTAAGGAGATCACAAAAAAACCGGTGGAACCATCGGAAGCAGAACAAACGAAAAACCCCCGTTCACGCAGTGCACGGCTTAGAGTAGCGGAAAAAATATAAATGAGCGCAGCAGAGGATATACAGGACAAGACCACAACAGAGGAAGCTCCTGCGGCAGAAAGTGTCGCAGCGGCCAAACTGGATTGGCGCAAAGTACTGGACCGGATCTCCTACAAAGGGATCGTAAACAATGTACCCTTTCTCGCATTTATCGTACTGCTGGGTGTATTCTATATCGCGAATAACCATGCGGCTATAGAGACCCAACGGGAACTGGATAAACAAAAGAAATTATTGAAAGAACTGAGCTGGCGGAATATGGATGCACAATCAAAACTGATGAATGCAGGAATGGAAGCAGAAGTGATCCGCCGCGGTGCGGGCATCGGCATGAAACCGCTGATGATGCCGGCTTATAAAATAGCAATTGATACAAACAAGCAAATAATAAAGTAATTGAACGTCAGGAGGGACATACGGTTTAGGGTATACATTGCATTTAGCTGCATTTGTCTGCTTGGCCTTGCGATCATCATCAAAGCTGCGATGATCCAGGTGAAGGACGGACCGGCTTTGCGTGCCCGTGCCCAGGATATGAGCCTGCGTACGGATACCTTGTTTGCAGAGCGGGGCAATATCTACACCGAAGACGGTACTATGCTGTGCTCGACCATCCCCCAGTTTGATGTGCACATTGACTTTACCGTCATTAAAAAAGATACTTTTTACAAACATGTGGACACCCTGTCCCGCAAACTGTCCAACCTGTTCAAAGATGCCACCGCGGCGCAATACAAAAGTGAGCTGGTAAAGGCGTATAAAGATTCTACCCGCTATTTTGAGCTGGGCAAAAAAATACCATATGACCAGTTCCTGCAGCTCCGTAGCTTCCCGATCTTTAATAAAGGGCAGCGCCGTGGCGGCCTCATCGTAGATACACGCAATACCCGCGACAATCCGTACGACATCCTTGCCCTGCAAACCGTGGGTAAATACCAACCTGCGATCTGGCGCGACAAAAAACTGGTGCGGAACGTAAAGGGCCTTGAAGCCATGTACGACAGTCTGCTCAGCGGCGAAAACGGCTGGTGCATGAAACAACGCATTGCAGCCAGCAAATGGGCTACGGTAGAAGGATCTACTATTGAAGCACAAAATGGCAAAGATGTTGTTACCACCCTGGATATCAGTATACAAAATGTTGCCGAGCACGCGTTGAAAGACGCGCTGGAGCAATACCATTGCTGGAATGGCACTTGTATCGTCATGGAAGTGGCAACAGGTAAGATCCGTGCTATGGCCAACCTGGGTACAGACAAAGACAAGAACGGCCCCTACACCGAAGACCAGAACTATGCACTGGTACTGGCCGAACCAGGATCCACCTTCAAAATCGTTACCCTTTTGTCCCTGCTCAAAGACGGGCTGATCAATGTAGAAGACAACGTGAACTGCAATGGTGGTCAAAGACAATTTGCGCACCGTGTGATGCACGATTCCCACCACGGACTGGGCGTAATGCCCATCAAAAAGGCCTATGCCCAATCCTCAAATGTAGGCATGGCGACACTGGCCTATGAGCATTACTACAAGAGTCCCGAAAAATTCACCCAACACATCAAAGACCTGCACCTGAACAGCAAGACAGGCATTGACCTGTTTGGTGAAC
>DATJDO010000158.1:0-3130 GCA_035497375.1 Chitinophagaceae bacterium
CCCGCAGTAAGTGTTTGCATCCGGAAAGGCTCACTGTGCACGGTACCGATTTTCAACTTGCGCAGCAGCTGGGCATCATCCGAAATGCACAACGTATCCCCATGCCAGGTATACTGTTCCGTCTTTTTGTGCTGCTGTTCCCTATCGCAGGAAGCACAACAGAAGACCGATCCGACAAATAGTATAGTTAAACGAATTATTTTCACGATAATATTTTATTGTCTGTAAATTAAAATAAAACAACACCCATGGGTTATTTCGGGCAAAAGTAAAACAGCTCCTGCACAGGAGCCGTTAGAGCAGCTATAGAATGTTATTAGAAATTTATTAGAGCAGGGGAAAGCTACTGATGCGGCAGTATTACGGAAAAGGTGGTCCCCGCATTTTCTGTCGATTGCACAGTAATGCTGCCCTTATGAAGCGCTATGATTTTCTTTGTCAGTGACAGGCCGATCCCATTACCATCAGCGATGTTCTTATTGCTCCCACGGTAAAAAGGGGTAAAAATGAGCGGCAGCTCTGCGGCGCTGATACCAGCTCCCTTATCGGTAAAGTGCAACACAAGATTCCTGTTGTCGAAAGAGATAAAAACGGTGCATTGTTGGTCGTCAGAAAATTTGCATCCGTTTTCCATCAGATTGATAAAAGCCACTTTGAGCAGGTACTCATTACCATAAACCGAAATGTCGTTATCATCATCAAACTCCCGGCTAAAGCTTATATGCACCTTATAAGCAGGCTGATTGTGCAAAACATCTGTGCAGGCATCCAGTAAAACTTCGTCCACCCGGATATTTCTAAACGAGATTTCAGACTGGTCATAATTCGCTTTGGCAAGGTCAAGCAGGCTATTGGAAAGACGGATAAGCTTCTGTATATCGGTGATCGTATGTTCTATTGCTGTTTGGTACAGGTCAATACCTCTTTCCTTACCGGAGGTCCATTGCAGCTCGGCAAGCATTGCAGTCAATGGCGTTCTTAACTCATGCGATATGTTGGACACAAAATCTTTCTGGGCATCGAACGAATGTTCCAGCCTGTTCAGCATTTCATTAAAGGTGATCGCCAGGGCTGCGATCTCATCTTTCCGGTTGCCTTCATCCACACGCAGATCCAGGTTGGTAGCGGTGATCTCTTTTACTTTTTTCAGCAGGGAAGACACGGGTTGCAGGGATTTCTTTGCCAGGAACTGCCCGGCAAAGAAGATAACAATAACGGCTACCAGCAAAGCGATGATAATGGTGTACTGCAGATCAGCCAGTTTGGCCAAACCATATTCATCTACGGAAGCAGCGGTAATGATATAGCGATGACCATCATGCGCGTACAGGAAGCCGACAACCTGTATTTTACCAATGTAAAATTCTATTTCCTGGCATGCAATGATACTGTCGATCATTACTTTTGTTTCCTTTACTTTATCTACTTCAACGGCATCGTGGTACAGCAAATGAAACGCAGTGTCGTATATCGCAACTTCCTCCTGCGATAAGGCGTTGGGCGCCTTTTTATAGATCAGCTGCAATACCCCGGGACTAACTTTGGTGTCGAACAGAAGATTGGCTTTGGTTGCAGCCTGTTGCCTCAGCCTTTTGAAATACTCGTCCTCGCGTGTTTCAGCTGAAGAAAAGTAAACCGTAAGTGCGAAGGCCAAAAGCAATGTGGCGACCAGGGAGGTAAAGAGCAGCGTGAGTCTTGTTTTGATCTGCATGCTCAGCTCTTTTTAAATATAAAACCCAAACCCGGTTTGGTATGGATGAGTTTGACATCAAAATCTCTGTCAATCTTCTTGCGGAGATAATTTATATAGACATCTATAAAATTAGTTCCGGTATCAAAAGTGGTGTCCCATACATACTCTGCTATCTCCGACCGGGACAGCACCCGCTCCGGGTGCTGCATCATATATTGCAGCAGGTTCAGCTCTTTGGGGGTGAGGGAGATTTCGGTATCGTTACGTTTTACAATTTTTGTATGCAAGTTCATTTCCAGGTCGGCATACTTCAGTAGGAAGCCCTGTGTATTGGCACCACCGTTGTTGCGTTTGAGCAGTGCCCTTATCCGTACATGCAATTCCCGCAATTCAAAAGGCTTGACGAGGTAGTCGTCGGCACCGGCATCGAAGCCTTCCACTTTATCGTCTGTAGTGCCCAGGGCCGTAAGCATCATAATGGGTACATGAGGCTTCTGGTTTCGTATCTCTTTACACAGTTCCAGGCCGTCCATCTTAGGCAGGATAACATCGGCAATAATGAGATCAAAGTCCTGGCTCAGTGCCAGCTTTTTTCCGGATATGCCATCGTAGGCTACGGTGACGGTATAGTTATGTTCTTCCAGTCCGCGCTTCACAAGGGCGGCGATGCGTTCGTCATCTTCGATAATCAACAGCTTGGACATAGCTAAAACATAAAACTGCTGTAAAGATAGAAAACAGAACTTTGCCCCACACAGCAAAACTTTTCATCAAGGCGCTCTATAAAGGGCTTGTTTGATTATCTGGTGCCCTGTTGGACCGGGTAAGCCTCTTTTTAAACCTTGGTGTCCACAGTTCTTCTTCCAGGCGGCTGTTTTGCTGTAAAATATCACTGATCATCACAAAGATCAGCTCCCACTCCACAGGAGCAGATGCGCGGTAATCATGCACGGCTTCAAAACGGCTGGACAGCAGGTTGCGGTTCAATATGATCTGAACACTGTCCGGATATACATTATACAGGCAGATACAGGTATATTTTTGCTTAAAGAACAGCACACCATTTCTGCTCTGTTCTTTGATTTTACCGGGTTGCAGGTACTTAAATATGGCCTGCAGCCGGGCTAAGAAATCTGCCGCAAAATCGGGGCTGCCAGGGATGCTCTCAGCTTCCATAGAAATTTAGTGTTTAATAGATGATTTTGTCAGGGAACACTTTGCCGGGTTTGCCGGATAAAAAAACCCGGCATTAAAATAATGCCGGGCTTTTTACCGGTTTATTGGTTTGGGGCGCCACAGAGGCATTGTTACTTTAGCGGATATTGACTTTTTGTTTTTGTCCTTGCTGGTTTTCCAGAATATAGACTCCGGCAGCAAGGTCGCTGACGTTTATTTCTTTGACCTGTACAGCGAAGCGTATCAGCTTACCGTTAAGAT
>DATJDO010000159.1:0-2427 GCA_035497375.1 Chitinophagaceae bacterium
GCTGAACGAGTCGGTTTTATACGACTCAAAGGTCTTATTGTTGACAATGGTGATCGGCACTTTGCCGCTGCTGTCTTTCTTCACCTGTCCCCACAGTATACCATTGCCGGATAGCAGCAACAGAGTGGCCAGAAGGCAGGCAACACGGAGTCTCAACGAAAGAAAAAGATACAAAACAGTATACAGCTGATATAAAAATTAGTCTTTGGGGGCCCGGCCAAACAAACGGATGTTAATGTAGCGGGAAGGATGTTTTTTCAGATCATCCAGCAGGCGATCCAATGAAGACATACTTGTGCTGAGGTTGTTGTACAATTGTTTGTCGTTGGCCATCAACCCCAGTGTACCTTCTCCCCTGTTGATTTTTCCCATCAGCACCTGTGTTTCATCCAGGGTGAGCTGCAGTTTGTTCACCATTTTGTCCAGTTCAGCTTTACTGATCTTGTCGGTGGTCACGCGCAGGTTATTCATCACCGCATCAATATTTTTGCTGTTGTTGGCTACATTGGCGGTAATGCTGTTTGCATTGCGGATAATACCGGCCAACTGGGCGCTTTCATTGTTCAGGCTGGCAGACAGGGATGCAAAGTTTTTCATTGTAGACTCCATAGAGGCTACACTTTGCTGCAGATTGGCCCGGGTATCGTCGTTAAAAATGGATTGAATAGACAACATGATCGAATCCAGGCGGAGCATGACATTACCTGCACTCGTCAGCACTGGATCCAGCTGGGCTGTTACTTTGTCCAGGGGCCCCAATTCCACTACGGCCGGGATCACAGCGTCTTTTTCCAGCATCGTGGTACCATTACCCAGGTCCAGGCGCAGCACTTTGCCACCCATCAGATCCGGTGATATCAATGCTGCTGTAGTACCCTGCGGCAGCTTAATCTTTTTATCGACTGCGATCACCACTTTGACTTTTTCTTTACCCTGCAGCTGTATCTCACTGACATTACCCACTACAGTGCCACGAATCTGTACAGCAGCAGAAGGGGTAAGCCCCTGCACATTTTCAAAATAACAATTATAGGTCCTGTCTGAAGAGAAGAGATTAAACCCTTTCAGGAAATAGGTGCCCAGGATAATGACAATAACAGATACTGAAACCATCAACCCAGTTTTTGCTTCCTTAGATATTGCCATACTGTGTATTT
This sequence comes from Chitinophagaceae bacterium, assembly GCA_035497375.1. Lineage (GTDB taxonomy): Bacteria > Bacteroidota > Bacteroidia > Chitinophagales > Chitinophagaceae > Rurimicrobium. The sequence continues at coordinate 1,158 of DATJDO010000159.1, forward strand.
AATTGTAAAATAGGATTTTTTGCAGCACACCTGTGCTGCAAACTGCAACAAAAGTAATAAAAAGAATGTCAGGTATAATTATCAACACTATCTTAAAATGAAACGCAGAAAAGCCTGATGGCCAATACTTCCTCTATTTTTGGCTTGTCAATCCCTGTAAGAGACAGGAAAAACAGAAACCAAAAACAGAAAATTATGAAAAAGACCATCTTCATTGCAGCGTTGGCGCTTTGCAGTACAGGCGTATCAGCGCAAAGCCGGACAACAAGAAATTCAGGCCCGGGCGGCAATGTACTGCTCAACCTTGGGGTAGGCCTTTCCAACTGGGGTATACCCGTATATGGCGGCCTGGAAGCTTATGTGCACCCCGACTTCAGCCTGGGCGGAGTGATCAGCTACCGCAGGTACAACTCCGACTGGCGCAGCTACCGCTACGATTTTTCGATCACTACCATCAGTGCCGTCGGTAACTATCACTTCAACAGGGTGCTGAACATACCGAATAACTGGGACCTGTACCTGGGAGCTAACCTGGGCTACAGCATTGCCGGCTACGACCGTCCTCCTGGTGCTCCGGACTATGATTACAGGCGCGTAGGCGGCTTGGCGGCCGGCCTGCAGCTGGGTGGACGTTATTATTTCTCGAGGAGTGTAGGCATTAACCTCGAAGTGGGCGGCGGAAATGTGTTGTCTGATGCCCGCTTTGGCGTTACCTTCCGTTTATAAAATATCGAGGGTAACAGAATCAGTGAACCACAAAGGGCTCTGGAGTTTTCATATACCTCAGTGCACTTTGTGGTTTTTCCGTTGTATACTTTGTGGTTGATCACCTTATACGACAAACAGCTCCGAAGCAATATGATCGGCAAACAGCTTGCCGGTATTGGTCAGCAAAAGCACATCTTTATCCAGGCTCAGCCAGTTTTGCTCCAGGAAGGGCTGGCTGGCTTTTTTCAGGACACCCGAAGCGCCCCATTTTTGCTCTACCATTTGCAAGTCGCAGCCCCATTTCGTACGCAGCGATGTCATGATATATTCATTCAGGCGTTGATTTTCGCTGAGCTTTTCTACTTCAAAATCCAGCTTTTTTCCCTGCAGGATACTGCGGATATAGCGGCTGTTGTTGGCCACATTACTGCGCCGGTTCTCCCCGTCAAAGCTATGTGCAGAGGGACCAATGCCCAGGTAAGGAACACCCTTCCAATAATTGGTATTGTGCACCGCATAGCGCTGCTGTGCTGCAAAATTGGAAATTTCATATTGTTCAAAG
>DATJDO010000160.1:0-1978 GCA_035497375.1 Chitinophagaceae bacterium
CGGCTGTGGGCATGCCCTGCGTTGTGAAGCCTTTGATGTCTTCATCGGGGAAAGGTCAATCCACCATCAAATCCGAAGCGGATATCGAAAAGGCCTGGACCTACGCCGTAGAAGGTACCCGCGGCGATATTATCGAAGTAATCGTAGAAGCATTCGTATCCTTCAACTCAGAGATTACCCTGCTGACGGTAGCACAAAATAAGGGGCTTCCTACCCTGTTCTGCGCTCCTATAGGTCACCGGCAGGAACGCGGCGACTACCAGGAAAGCTGGCAGCCAGCAATAGTAGACCATACGGCACTGGAGGAAGCACAACGCATGGCGGAAAAAGTGACCAGGGCTTTGGGAGGCGCCGGTATCTTCGGCGTCGAATTCTTCCTGGCCGACGATGGTGTTTACTTCTCCGAACTCTCGCCCCGCCCGCATGACACCGGCATGGTGACCTTGGCCGGCACACAGAACTTTAATGAATTTGAACTGCACCTGCGCGCGATACTCAGCCTGCCTATTGCTGAAATCACATTGGAAAAAGCCGGAGCCAGTGCAGTGATCCTCGCCTCCGGGCATTCCGACCAGCCGGCATTTGACGGTATAGACAAAATTGCCGCCTTACCGAAAACAGATTTCCGCCTCTTTGGCAAACCCAGTTCGCGGCCCTACCGCAGGATGGGCGTAGCCCTGGTCAATGCTCCTTTGGGAACAGAGATCACACAAGTGGTGACAGAGGCGCAAAAAGCAGCAGCACTGGTGACGGTGTCCTAACCTATAAGGTTTAAAAAACCTTATAGGTTTGAGCAAACAGGTTTAAGAAAGCCGTTCAGAAGAAATACCGACCGTTCAAAAGATATTGTACGATGAATTGATGTACAGTCAATAAGTTTATCATACCATATTAACCAAATGGTATATTTCATGAAAAAGTTACTTTTATCGCTGTCCCTGATCGCCGCCACCTTTGCGGCAAAAGCACAGGCTTCCACTATTGTTGCCAAGCAGGATGCGACACTCAACCCTCTGGGCTTGCATTTCTGGGGTAACAACGCACCCACACCAGGATGTGGCCATGATCGTGGTACGAATATGTATGCGCTGAATACCGTATACACCACCTATAATGCCTCCTCATTATTCTGGTTGGCCGCACCCCCTACTGGTACTTACATTATTGGCTTTAACGTAGATGTAGATATGGGTGCAGGTACCCATTATGGTACCCCGGTGTTCTTATGCGGACTGGCCAGCGGTAGCTACCCCCTGTCGTTCGGAGGCGGGGCCTATTCGGTAACGATGGATGTTGTTATAACGGGTCTTACGTATACAATTGATTTCAGATAGTTGACTCCCTCTTTTTTCAAAAAAGCCTTTCCATGGAAGGGCTTTTTTGCATTACAGACTACAATATAACCAATCGCTTATCATAGGGATCAGGCATAATAAACAAACTGATACCTATTTATTAAAAATTGACATTCATATTTATAAGCGCTAATTTAGCCCTTCAAAACCAAAAAACTAAATAGATGAATGGAAAATTGCCGGGCCAGGTTGTCAGTGTGGATGTACTGACCGCTGCTGCGCAAACAGCCAATTACAGGAATTTTATACAGGGAAATTTTGATCAGATCGCTTTTCACATACGGGCGGAAGACCTGCTGCATGCACTAGAGCTGCCGATACAGATGACACCAGAGCATCCTATCCAAGGGATTAGAGTGTATATGGCCCTGGAGCAGCGCGCAGACGGATCTAATTATAGCCATCTCTATGTAGTCGGAACCACTGCGGGAGGTGATGATATTGTACAGGGCCCCTTGGGCGACAGCAGAGTATATGATATGACCCGCCCCTGCCCCGATATGTGCTCCAATGCCAACCTGCTGAATGGCGGAGTTCCGCTGGTGGATGTTCACAATGTCGGCTAAAGCATTTTGTATCCTCTATACAGGCTATTTGGTACCGGCAGTGGCAATTTTGCCCCT
>DATJDO010000161.1:0-1695 GCA_035497375.1 Chitinophagaceae bacterium
AGTTAATATGCACCCCCAGCCGCCTGCATTGGTAGGCTATGGCCATACCTACCTGGTACATCAAGGCCGTGTCACGCGTAGCCCCCATCATCATCTGCCTCGGGAAAGACATCACGCTGTCCAGGCGCATACCCAGTCCCCACTCCGCATCCATAGAAATCAGCAAAGGCACCTGCGCTGCTTTCTGGTACTTGTTGGTCAGCAGAGCCTGTCTTGCAGGGCCACCCTGCATAAAAATAAGGCCGCCTATCTGATGGTTGTCTATCAGTTTCTGGATGGCAGATTCATTATAGTTTTTTCCTCCGCTGTAAGCCGCCACCATAAAAAGCTGTCCAATGCGTTCTTCAAGGTTTAAGCCATCGTACACACTATCTGCCCAGGCCTTTGCAGCGGAAACAGAACGGCCTTCGACACGGTAATTGATCTGTGCGGCGGCAGGTTGGACGGTATAAATAGTGCAGGTAATCAGTACAAGGAGCAAGCGGATTCTCATACTTCAAAAATAGGATTATTAAGTTTCTTTTACAATTCAAAGCCTGTATAAAAGGTACATTTGAGGGACAATGGGATAGCCTCCGGAGTACACCTCTGCTGACCAGGGGTAAGTGATCGGGGTAAAGCAGGCGGGTTTGTCCCACCATAAAAACAAATGCTGATGAAACAAATCGCAGTCATTGCAGGGGGAACCGGCTTTATCGGATCTTATCTCTCAAAGCGCTTTCAAACAGATGGATTTGAGGTAAAAATCATTGCCCGTGGGAAAGACAATATTTCATGGGATGACCCGAAGGCCCTCACCGAAGGCCTGGAAGGGGCAAGTATCCTGGTGAACCTGGCAGGAAAACCGATAACAACGAAGTTTACCGAACAAAGCAAAAAAGAACTGATCTCCTCCCGCGTCAGCACGACGGAAAAGTTGGGTCATGCCATAGGCAAATGCCAACAGCCTCCATCGCTCTGGGTAAATGCCAGTGGGGCGCATATCTATGGAACCGGCGACAGCCGGCCGCATACAGAGACAGATCCGGCGGATCATGATTTTTTCCTGGCCGTAATGGCGCAAAAATGGGAGGAAGCTTTTTTCCATTTTCATTTACCGCAAACCAGGCAGATTGCCTTCCGCACGGCTATCGTGCTGGGAAAAGGTGGTGGTGTCCTGCAACCGTATATCCGCCTGACAAAATTTGGCCTGGGTGGACGACAGGGTGATGGCCGTCAAAAGTTCAGCTGGGTGCATATTGAAGACTATTACCAGATGCTGCGCTTTGTAGCCGCACAACAACAGATCAGCGGTCCGGTAAATATCTGCAGTCCTGAAGTAGTCACCAATAAGGTGCTGATGGAGACACTGAGAAACGTAATGCGCATGCCCCTGGGCTTACCCGCTCCTGCTTTTGTGATCAAAGCAGGTACGGCATTGATGGGCATTGAGTCGGACCTTGTGCTGAAAAGCCTGTGGGTATTACCGAAGAAACTGACTGAAACCAATTATTCTTTCCGTTACCAGCACCTTCAGGAAGCGCTTGAAGATATTATCAGGCGACAGCCTTAGATGAATTTTTGTTCTTTCGCTGTCTTCAATGCATCTTCTTTCGAATGCACATCAAGCTTTTGATAGATATTCTTGATGTGTGATTTCACCGTCTCCAGGTCGATGAATAATTCCTCCGCGATCTTCTTCCTGCTTTTACCCAC
>DATJDO010000162.1:0-2913 GCA_035497375.1 Chitinophagaceae bacterium
GATGTCCAGCAATGTGAAGGCGTGAGCATTGTCCTGTATTGCACTCCCGCCCTTGCAGGCCATAAATACGAATGGTACAAAGAAAGCATTTCTATGGGCCTTCCTACTACAGACGTAAAGACACCGGTAAGCACACCGGGCCTGTACAGCGTGACGGTAACAGACATCTACACTTGTGTACGCACTACAAATACAGCTGCCATCAGCAATTATCCTGCCGTTGAAAAACCAACGATTCTTCGCATGGATCCGGTATTGAAACTAAATAAGAAATATGCGCATTACCAGTGGTACCGGAATAATGTTCGTTTGGCAGGCAGCTCCGCGGCCCTGTCTAGTTACACCATGACTTTTGACGGCACTTACTTCTGCGAAGTATCTGACATCAATGGCTGTCTGAATTATTCCGACACTGTGGAAGTAAAAGGATTGAGCATCGGCAACCAGCAAGTGAATAGCCAAAGCATCAGGATCTATCCGAACCCAAGCAAAGACATCGTCTATATTGAAGCGCCTGTGAAGGTGAACATTATGGTAATAGATATCGTAGGGAAACTGATCTTCAAAAAAGAAGAGGCGCAGTCTATAGACCTGGGTGCCTATGCCGACGGCACTTACATGCTCCGGATTTTTGACACGAAAGGCAACCTGATTTCAGTAGAAAAAATAAATAAAATCACCGCACAATAAATCCCCAAAGGGTGAAGTACAGACAGTAACGAAGAACGGTAATGAGTAACATCTATTACCGTTCTTTCTTTCTCCCCGCTTTTCCCCATGCAAGCATACAATAACACCTACCCTTATACCTCATCACTCATCTACTCATTGCTATTAAAAACCATTCTATGAATAGAGCATTCCTCAAATTTTTACCTGTGCTGGCGGCTGTACAATTCAGTGCCATTGCACAGCAAGCAAAAAATACAGGGCTACCAGAGTTAAAGTGGAATTACACTTCTTTTGCCGAACAGAAGCTTTCGGAAAGGGAGGTATGGTTGCAGTATAATAAAGGACAGGCACAACATCCGGAAATCGGCAAACTTTATTCGTATGCCCCTAATTCCTCCTGTATTGAAGAGATCGGTAAGCGTACCGAATTTGAAAAGTACTATATCGACAAAAACGATCCTGCTGCTTTTTCCATACAGAAGTCGTATATGCCTTTGCATTACAAAAAGGACGGGGCATGGTACACCATAGACTACCGCCTGCAGGCAAAAGCGCCCGGTATTTATGAAGCGGCAAACCAGCAGGAACCTGTAGGATTTGACATCAGCAGGCACGAAAGTTATATCGTGACCCCCAACGGCAAAGTAGCATTTAACCGGTGGAAGCTCTATGGAAAAAACAGCGCGGGAGCTCTAACAGAGCTTCCGGCAGCAAACTGGAGCAGGGTGACGGCAGGTGACGATGGAATCCGTGTAACAGACATCTTTGCCGGTATCGACGCAGAAATGCATGTGGTAAGAGGAGCGATAAAAACCAACTTTATTGTAAAAGAAAACAAGTACAAAGCATTTAAGCAGCTCATCTTTAAAGATCAGTTTATATCAGGCAAAACCAATGCCCTGCAATACAAACAAGACGCCAAAGGGCCGGTAATACTGGCTGCTGCCGGGCAAAACTTGCTGCAGGTAGAAAGGGCATATGCTTATCCTGAAAAACAATCGGGCGCACACATACAGCTTGGCTATGAATTGCAGAGCGACTTGCTGGGCATGAGCATCGATGTGGCGTATATAGAAAAATACATTGGCTCAGGCCATGTGATCATTGACCCGCTGGTATCCGGATCTGCTACATTAACGGCATCTTCTATGGCATCCATGTACAATGCTTCGTGCAACCTGGTAGACGCCTGTACTTATTCGATCAGCGTCCCCACCCCAGCCGGAGCAACCTTCACCGATGTACTCTGGACTATGGGCATCGTGGCTACCAGCCCTTGCGGCAGGGAAAACGGAGCATTCAGAATATCCTCCGGCTCCTGTGTTTCGCCGGGCGGCACAGCCTTCTGGACTTGTTCAGACGGAGCAGGCGGTACCGCTACCGGACCGGGCTCCTGTGCTGGTGTCAATGTTTCCGGCTGGTCCACCTTCAGCTCCTGCCTGCCTACCCGTTCCTGCACCAGCACAAACGTAAGTTTCAGTGTCATGATGTACCGCGGCTGTGTAGGTCCTACCGGCTGCGACAATACCTGTATCGGCACAGCTTCTCCTTTTACGATCACGATCCAGGGTAGAACCGTAGAGTATGCCAACGGAATCGTAAGATCAACAGCTAAAGACAGTGTTTGCTCCGGCGCTACCGTCATACTCAGTAAAGTAACACAAAACGGCATCCCTCCCTACAGCGCTACAAACTGGAGCTCCAGCAGAACCGGCAGTCCTTCTCTGGGAACCGGCGACTCACTTAGCTTCAGCTACCCTTCGGGTACTTATTGGTTTTATGCCCTTACAACAGATGCCTGCAGTAACCTGGCGATTGACAGCCAAAGAATTTATGTAGACTCCGTATTAAAACCAACGGTTACCACTCCCGTCATTTACTGCCAGAATCAAACGGCATCTGCCCTTACGGCTACCGCCAGCAGCGGAACTTACACGCTTTACTGGTACTCATTGCCATCAGGTGGCGGAGGCAGCACCACTGCACCTGTACCTTCCACAAGTACTGTGGGCAGTACCAACTACTACGTCAGCCAGCGTTCTGCGTTGGGCTGCGAAGGCGCCCGCTCCACACTTGCGGTACAGGTAAACAGGACACCGGCAGCACCCGCCGCTCCCTCTCCTATTGCCTATTGCCTGGATGCAACAGCTGTTGCCCTGACCGCTACCAAACCGGATGTAACAGACACCTTGCTCTGGTATACAACATCATCAGGAGGCACTGGCTCCAAAACCGCGATCA
>DATJDO010000163.1:0-8019 GCA_035497375.1 Chitinophagaceae bacterium
CGACCTGGTGGAAGAAGCCGTATTGCAGGAGTTTGACCGTATCTCTGAACGCGGAGGCGTATTGGGTGCGATGGAAACCATGTACCAGCGCAGCAAAATCCAGGAAGAAAGCCTGTATTATGAAACGCTGAAGCATACCGGCGAATTCCCGATTATCGGGGTGAATACCTTCCTGAGCTCTAAAGGCTCTCCAACTGTGATCCCTTCAGAGGTCATCCGCAGTACGACGGAAGAAAAAGAATTCCAGATCGCCAATGTACAGACCCTTTGGAAACGCAGCGGTGACAAGGGCGAAGAAGCCCTGAAACGCCTGCAGCAAGTAGCAGTACACAACGAGAACATTTTTGCTGAGCTGATGGAAACCGTTAAGTATTGCTCATTGGGCCAGATCACCAGGGCCCTGTTCGAAGTGGGCGGCCAGTACAGGAGGAATATGTAAAGCACAACAGCATCCTTCTTAATATATGTTTAAGAGGGATGCTCCATATAAAATGAGAGAAACTCCGTATCTTTACCCTGTTATGAAATTCTCGATTAACAAAGAAACCCAGAAGATCATCCGTGCTGCAAAAGACGCCAGTTCAAAGGCTGCCCGCGAAGCAAGGGCCCTGGGATTGACCGTCCGGATCATCGAAAAAGGCATCATTTACGATGTGGACGCCGATGGCCACAAAGTACAGGTCGGCATGGTACCACAACTGGCGCCCACTGCCGGAACGATCAAAAAAGGTACGATCTTACATTTAGGCAGGTAATGGGCAGAATAAGAGTTTTTGCAGGACCGAATGGTTCCGGAAAGAGCACTTTATTCCATCAGTTACAGCATACCTTCAATACCGGTGTTTTTGTCAACGCCGATATCATCGAACAACAACTCAGCCGCTCCGGCCTGATCGACCTTGCAGCTTACGGCATCAAATCCTCCGAAGAAGATTTTGAGGAATTTAAAAAATCAGCCGAAGCAGGCAGCCTGATCAAAAAAGCAGCATCTGAAAAGCTGGATATAGATATCGGGCTCAGGGAAAACTTCATTGTCGACAAAAGCAAATCCAGTCACAGCTACGAAAGCGCATTAGCCGCATTGTTTATCCGCCACCTGCTGATCGCGAAAAATAAAACCTTCAGTTACGAAACGGTCATGAGCCACCGCTCCAAGATAGCGGAACTCGCCGCTGCCCGGGAGTCCGGCTACCGCAACTATCTCTATTTTGTCTGTACAGACGATCCTTCGGTAAACATACAAAGGGTGGAAAACAGGGTGGAAAAAGGCGGGCATGATGTATTGGAGGATAAAATCTCTTCCCGTTATTATAAAACACTGGACAACCTCTTTGATGTCGTTAAAGTATGCTACAGGACCTACCTGTTTGATAATTCAGGCACTACAATGATACTGGTAGGTGAGATCTTTGCCGACAAACTGGTCATGTACACCAGCCAGGTCCCCAATTGGGTGCAGCAATATGTGCTGAAACATTTTGTACAATAATATCATCAGTAACGTTTTCCTTACGCGCTCATTGATAATATGGAGCGTTAATTCGCTTTTCCCTACACTTACTAATTTTTATTAATTTTTCCGTGTAATTCGGCTAAATTTGATATCAATATAGTTGGCAATATTTAATTAAAATCAGATTACCGATAACATAGTTTTTCGCATTAAGAATTGTAAACTCTAAATTCCTTTGTTATGAAAAATCTTCTACTCTTCTTTTGCTGCCTGCTCTGCAGTACTAGCTGGGCCGATAGCAAATGCTATCAAAAACTGTCCGAAGTAAATAAATGCTGGACGGAGCAAAAGGACATCCCTGCATTGCCTGCATATACCAACAAAAGCGAAAAAGACTGGATCCGCCTGCACCTGGACCTCGTTGAACAAACCTTACGGGCCCGGGAACTGCCGCAGCTGAGTACGGAGCAAAAAGCAAACAGGGCGCAGTGCCTGGACATCCTGCACCGGTATTGGCAGGAAGGCCATTTCCCTATCAATGACCGCTATGCCAGCCGCACGCCGATCTTTATTGACCCGTACAACAATTTTTGTGCAGTCGGCTTTCTCATGAAAGAGACCGGTTTTGAAGCCGTTTCCCGCAAGATATCCGCACAGACCAACCTGGCCTACGTACGCCAGATGCAGTATCCCGAACTCACCGCATGGGCAGGCACCTACGGGTTTTCCGTCGATGAACTGGCCTGGATACAACCCGCCTATCCCCCCCAAAGCTCGGTACGCCAACTGGGTGCAGGTGTGGATGGCATGGTGCAGGAACTCTTTGTAGACGATGCGGCAGAAAAAATGTACGTAGGCGGCAGCTTTGTACAGGTCGACGGGTCCCTTATCGCCAACAGCATTGCCTACGTTACAGAAGCCTCTGGTGTATACACCTGGCATAACATGGGCAACGGCGTGAACGGTAAAGTGAACGCGATCACCAAATTTGACAATAAGATTTTTGCTGCCGGTTCCTTTGACGAGGCAGGTGGCAAAATGGCCGGGAATGTTGCATATTGGGATGGCAGCGTATGGACAGCCGCCGGTTGTGTGGACGGTACGGTACATGACCTGCTGGTCTTTGAAGGAAAACTATATGCCTGCGGGGAATTCACAGATTGCAGCGGCGGTAGTGGTGGTAATTTTGCGCAATGGGACGGTACGGCCTGGACGATCATTCCTGGTATCACTGGCCGTATCAATACCCTCGAACAAAATGGTTCTTCTATTGTATTGGGCGGAGCCTTCACTTATGGTCCGGTCACCAACGTCGTTCAATGGAATGCATCCTCTTCCTTTACACTTTTTCTGAACGGCATCAGGAATGAGGTGATGGATTTCGAACTGCATAAAGGCACCCTGTATGCCGCCTGCAAGCGTGCCGGCGAAGCCGACACCAATGCAATACTACTGCGACTGATTGCAGGAACATGGGAGCAGGGCTTTTCGTCGAAGTATGAGGCAGAAGCATTTAACTCGAAAGGAGGCGGTGCCGCTTTGCTGACCTTATGTGCAGAAAAAACATCCTTAAACATAGGCGGTTCTTTTTTCCACTCGGGTTTCACTTCAGCACAAAACTGTTACAGTATGGGCGGCACCAGCAACTGGTCTGTTGTAGACAGTACGGTCAACAAAATGGTTTTGTTTAAGGGAGAGCTTTATTTAGGTGGTGTGTTTACAAACGGATCCGAGTACTCGGAATCCTCAGGTGAATGGCCGGTGAATGGTTTAAACGGTATTGCCAAAAGAGCAAAGGCACCGCTTTCCGTTCCGGCTGTGCCTACAGCAACAATAAATATTTTCCCCAACCCGGTACAGACAGGCGGGTATATAGACATAACTAATACGATTAATGCCCGTGAATATGTATTGTCTGCATTGAGCGGCACCGTAATCACAAGCGGGAAGCTGGGTAACAGCAACAGGGTGCAGATTCCCGGTATTCCTACCGGCCTTTACTTCTTAAACCTGAGCAACAATCAGGGAGAGAGGATCAGAAGCAAAGTCATTGTCCGGTAGCTCCTGCCTTCCCAACATCTTTCATAAACCCTGTTGTGCAAAGTCACAACAGGGTTTATTTTTTTCATTTCCCGGCATCATTGCCCTACACTAACTATTATAGAGAAACAGTTAGACATTATAATTATTTCATACTAAAATGCAAAATTCACATTACAATAAGAAGGATGATTCCATATTGTTTATACCTTTAAAAAAACGCATTATGAAGAACTTATTCTTGGTTGCCGCTATTTGCTCTAGTCTGGCAGCAAACGCACAAGTTTCCATTGCTCCCGAAGTCGGCTTGAATTATACTCAGCTTTCTTCCACTGCAGACAATACGGAATTTCAAAACACCTCACTGATCAGTCCGAGACTGGGTCTCAATTTCAACCTTCCTCTTTTTAACTCAAGTGCGGTCTACCTCCAGCCCGGTCTTTTTTACAGTGGTAAAGGCGGCAGGTATGAATACGCTACCGATCTTGCCGGTAGCAGATTTGAAGGGGACTATACCTTCCGGGTCAATTATATTGAGATTCCGGTACAGCTTATGGTTGATTTTGATCTTGGATCTTTGGGCGGAATATTTATAGGTGCAGGTCCTTATGTGGCTTATGGCTTATCCGGTACGCAAAAAGGGGAAACCCGCCTGAACGGAACACTCCTTGCCTCTGCTTCCGATGATGTGGATTTTGGCAGTAAAGCCGGTCAGATCAACAACCTGGACTACGGTGCCGGCTTTGGGGCAGGCTACCGCTTTGCTTTTGGCCTGTATGCCCGGCTACAGGCAGGCATTGGTCTTGCCAACATTCAAAACGAGGCCAATACAAGCCGTTACAATCGCGGTGCCACTTTGTCGGTCGGATACAATATACGGTTCAAAAACAACCGCTCTGAATAGACGCGATCGGGAATCCAGGGGTAGCTCACGACGGAGAATAACTGTTTCGGGTAAGAATATCCGCTAACAGTGGTGCCCTATCAGCATATTCCGCCATGCTTATCTTTAGCTTGCCGTGACAGGCATGGCGGAACTTTATGCGCCTGCTCTTGGCCACCTTTGCATGCTTTCTTTTTATCATCCCACAATCTGTTGCGCAGGCTCCACTGTGCCCTTTCCGGCCAAAACAAACTTTGAAAGTGACAACTTATGCGGCTCTTTCAGATCTGTCGTTTCCCACACGGACGAGATAGCAGACCGCAATGGAAAAACCGAAAAAGTATGGGTGCATTGCGCAACGGAGATTTTCAACAGGGGCAGGCAGGCGTTTGTCCCCAAAAATACAGAATGCAACATCGTATTTCAAGAGAGCACTTTCTACATTCATGGCACCGCGGAAAACCGGCCAGAGGAGCAGCACTACAAGGAAAACGACATCCTGGCACCATATACCCTGAGCACTTATGCAGCGGGCAGGCATCAGCTGCTGGCCGAAACAGCGTCTGTTCTGCCCGTAGCGCCGTCGGCAAAAAAGGTAATTAGTGTACAGTATACGGTTTCCGGAACCGGAAAAAGAGGTCTATTTTTGCCGGCGGTAGATCCGATACTACTGATCTACACCCCATTTTTCACTAAAAGCAATCCATTACTGTGTCACTGATCGATGATTTAAAAGCAAGAAGCAACAACAGCTGCGAACTGTGCAGCAGCGAGGCAAACCTGTCGCTGTACGAAGTGGGTCCCACTTCCGCCAATGTGCGGGGTAACGAAGTCTGGCTCTGCGCCAAATGCATCGCCCAGATCGACAAAAAAGAAGACTTTAACCCGGCCCACTGGTCCTGCCTCAGCACAGCCATGTGGAGCGAAGTGCCGGCTGTGCAAGTCACTGCCTGGCGCATGCTGAACCGCCTGCGCAAAGAAAGCTGGGCGGCCGAAGCCCTGGATATGATGTACCTGGATGACGACAACCTGAAATGGGCCAAAGCAACAGGCGACCATGAAGATGACGGCACCGTAGACCTGCACCGGGACGCCAATGGCCACCAACTGGAGAATGGAGACTCTGTTGTGCTCGTCAAGTCGCTGGATGTAAAAGGTTCTACCGTCAATGCCCGCCTGGGTACGGTAATAAAAAACATCCGCCTCGACCCCAATGACACTGATTACATCGAAGGCCGCATTGAAGGACAGTCCATTATGATCAAAACCATGTATGTACGCAAACAGAATGCTCAGATCATCACCTGAACGGGATAACATTGATACAGGCATTGCGATAAAATATAGATAGGGAGCTGCTTCCTCTGTATCTTTGCCTTCTTTTTTAAAACAAATCCGGTTTGTAAGATGAGTAAAATGGGTAAAGTATTGGTGGCCATGAGTGGCGGTATCGACAGTACCGTTACCGCCCTGATGCTGCACCACCAGGGGTACGAAGTGGTCGGCATTACAATGAAAACCTGGGACTATGCCGTATCCGGCGGCAGTAAAAAGGAAACGGGTTGCTGTAACCTCGATTCGTTTAACGATGCCCGGCAGGCTGCTGTTGAGCACGGTTTCCCGCATTATGTATTTGATATACGCGAAGAGTTCGGCACAGGGGTCATCGACAACTTCGTTGAAGAATATATGGCCGGGCGCACGCCCAACCCCTGTGTGCTCTGCAATACACACATCAAATGGTCCGCCCTGCTGAAACGTGCAGATGCCCTGGGTTGTGACTTTATTGCCACAGGCCACTATGTGAAAGTGCGGCAGGAAAACGACCGCTATATCCTGAGTAAAGCCAAAGACCTGACCAAAGACCAGAGCTATGTACTCTGGGGTTTGGGACAAGACTGCCTGAGCCGCAGCATTTACCCCCTTGGAGACTTACTGAAAACGGAAGTACGCCAGATTGCAGCGGATATGGGTTATGTAGACCTATCTAAAAAAGCAGAGAGCTACGAGATCTGCTTTGTTCCTGATAACGATTACCGGGGTTTCCTCAAACGCCAGAACCCGGGCCTGGAAGCCAGCGTAGAGGGTGGCGATTTCGTACTTACAGACGGTACCAAAGTCGGCAAACACAGAGGCTACCCTTTTTATACCATTGGCCAGCGCAAAGGCCTGGATATCGCTCTGGGCAGGCCGGTGTTCGTGACAAAGATCATACCCGAAACCAATACCGTCGTCCTGGGTGATGCCCACGAACTGCAGCAGGGCAGCATGCTGGTTTCCGGTCTGAATATGGTCAAATATGCAGACATCCCCGATGGTATGCGCGCCGTAACCAAGATCCGCTACAAAGATCCCGGCACCGAAAGCGTGCTGTATTGGGCTGATGATATGCTCAGCGTGCACTTCGACCATGCAGTAAACAGCATTGCCCCCGGCCAGAGTGCAGTCATTTATGAAGGCGACGATGTGGTCGCAGGCGGTATTATCCATTCCGGAATATAATTTTGGCTTTTTGTTATGTTTCTTTAGAAAAAAGAGTATTTTTAGCCTCGTTTTAGTGCGAGGCCTACATACATCACTCTATTTTGCATACAGTATGAATAAGAATAAATTTATCGCCGGTCTGATGGCCGTATTACTGGTTTCCGGGCTTATGAGCTCCTGTAAAAAGGACCGCGTCATCGTCAATTCCAACGCAGGCGATATGTACCAAAGCTTTATGCCGCTTGAGATTGGCAAATTCATTGTGTATGATGTGGATTCTTTTTTGTGGGACGATGTAAAATGTATCAAATACACCAATGAGTCTCAGCAGGAATACCTGGTTGCCGATACCTTCCGGGACAACCAGAAAAGACTCTCTTATATGATCCAGATCAGGAGCCGCGCCAACGAAAAAGCAGCCTGGACCGTAAATGATGTCGTGTATTACACTCCCGGCGCCGAGCAACTGGAACTGGTGGAAAAGAACGTCCGTTTCATGCGTATGGTGAACCCTGTTGTTGAAAATAAACAATGGCTGGGCAACAGCCTTTTACCACAGGAAGACCAGGATTACAACTACCTGAAAGGATGGAAATATACCTATCAGAATGTTCTGCAACCATTCAACAATGGCGCCATCAATTTCGACAGGACAGTTACTGTACTGGAAACCGACCAGATCCTGAACAACCCGGAAACGATGCCGGATAGCTATGCCTACCTGCTCCAATCAAAATCTGTATACGCCTTCCGTGTGGGGATGATCTACCGCGAATACGCGTACTGGATCTACGACCCCGTGCCACTCACCAAATCCTGCCGCAGGGGTACCGGTGTGACCATGAGGGCTATCGAGTACAATTAATCCCGATGAAAGGGGGTTTTTATTCTTGTATGAAGTAATTTTGAATACAGCAAAAGCCCCTTTGTCATGAGAACTCCCGCTTTCTTTTATTGCTTTATCCTGGCCTTTATCCTGGGCTCAGCAAATGCACTTGCACAAACGCAATATGCATTCAGGATCTCCTTTACCGACAAAACCGGGACAAGTGGCACCCTGGGCGCTCCTTCTTCCTACCTTTCCTCCCGTGCGCTGGACCGCCGCACGCAGCAATCCATCGCGATAGATAGTGCTGACCTTCCGGTAGCCCAGGCTTAT
>DATJDO010000164.1:0-3008 GCA_035497375.1 Chitinophagaceae bacterium
CGATCTCAAATTGCTCGGAGGCAGAAGCCATAAATACAGACCAGTAACCATTCGGGATACCCAGTATGAGTAGCAACCAGTAGAAAGTATTGTTGCTGATGCCTTTGCTGCTGAGTATAATGGCCAGCATTACACAGAGTCCGGCCAGCGAGATGATGAGCGCTTTCTTCCGCGAACGCAGATACTGGCTGAGCAAGCCGGTCAGCAAGGCGCCGATAGAGGCGCCGATGTAATGATACATGACCGCTGCACTACCCTTTACCGCACCGGTAATCTGCAGGCTGGCAGCCAGCTCTGTCGCCAGGGTGACCAGTATACCAATGGTAAACCATACCGGTACGCCGACAAGAATACAACGCACATATTTCAGCAGGTTCTTTTTTTGAGCAAAAAATCTCAGGAAATGCCCCCTTGCGGCCTCTGTGCTTTTGATGTGGGTAAACATACCCGACTCTGCCACCGATACCCGCAAGAGCAACAGCAACAGTCCCATACCCCCGCCCACATAATAAGCCATACGCCAGTCGAAACGGTCGGCAACCAGGAAACCGACCACGGCACCTGCGATACCGATAGAAGAAACAATGGTGGTGCCCAGACCACGCTTTTCCTTACTCATTACTTCTGCAATCAGGGTAATGCCAATGCCCAGTTCTCCCGCAAGCCCGAAGCCGGCAATAAAGCGCAGGATATAGTACTGCTCTACATTCTGAATCATACCATTGAGGATATTGGCCAGCGAGTACAGCAATATGGTGCCGAACAGTACGGAAAGCCTGCCTTTCTTATCGCCCAGTATGCCCCATACGATGCCCCCCGTAAGCATACCGGCCATTTGCAGGTTCAGCAGGGTAATACCTTTCTCCGTCAGTTCGCTGCCGCTGAACCCCAATGCGGTTAGGCTGGGCTGGCGGACAATAATAAAGAGAATAAGATCATATACGTCTACAAAGTAGCCCAATGCTGCGATGATCACCAGCAGCCGTACGTTCTTTACGTGGTTCATAAAAATAAGCACGGCAAAATAGCAGATATTATGCGAAAAACAAATGCTTCATGAACTCAAATTGCATTTTATCTTCGCCGCGTACATGCAGTATATACAAAACCATATCCGTACGATCCTGGGCACTTATGACGGCAGCCTGCCTTTGTCGCACTACCTGCGGGCTTACTTCAAAAAAAATCCGGTACTGGGCAGCCGCGACAGGAAAATGTTGACGGAGATGACCTATGTGTTTTACCGCTGTGCCAAAGGCCTTCCCCGGGAGCTAAGTATGGACCAACAGGTGCAGTATGCACTGTTGCTGGCAGACAGCGAGCTGGCACCCATACGCAGGTTCTTACCCGATGCCCTGCAGGAACTGTATGGATTGAGCTTCGAGCACAATGCAGGCATTCTTGCGGATCAGGGTATCCGCTTCGACCCAGAGGCTCTGTTTCCCTATGAAGTCCCCGTTTCGAAAGGCATCAGCAAAGGAGAGTGGCTGGCGTCACTGCTGCAGCGACCGCTTCTGTTTATCCGCGTGGTACCGCAGTACCTGCCTGATGTAAAAGCAGTACTGGAAAGGGAAGCCATTTCTTTTGAACAGGTCACTCCTTTCTGCCTGTCACTGCCCAACGGCACAGCTGTAGAAAAGATCATCCCTGCAAAGATGTACCGGATACAGGATGCTTCTTCGCAGCAGACGGGCAACTATTTCAACATGACCAATGATGACCGTTGCTGGGATTGCTGCTGTGGTGCCGGGGGCAAATCCCTGTTACTGAAAGACTGCGCACCCAATGCCCCCCTATTGGTCAGTGATGTGCGGGCCAGCATCCTGGACAACTTATCCGAACGGTTCCGGCTATATGGCTATCCTGCACCGGAAAGGATACGCCTGTCGGTGTCAGATACCGTAGAAACCAGCCGCTTATTGGGAGACCGCAGTTTTGATCACATTATTGCCGACGTACCCTGCACCGGGTCGGGCACCTGGGCACGCACTCCGGAACAGCTTTATTTTTTTGATCCGGCAAACCTGGCTGCCTATAGCGACAGGCAGAAGGCCATTACCACCAATGCGATCCGTTTTCTCAAGCCAGGGGGCACTTTTTTCTATATAACCTGCTCTGTGTTCTGCGCAGAAAATGAAGAAGTCGTGCAGCATATACTGGACCATACGACAGGACTGTTCCTGCAGCAAAAGACACTGATCAACGGCAGTGCAAAGGGAGCGGACAGTATGTTCATTGCTGTTTTTTCGAAAACCGTCTAAGTATAAGAACGTGAGAGCGGCAGGATCAAAAGACCCTGCCGCTCTCTACCTTTAAAACAAACAGTCTTAGTGTTTCATTACAGACTCGTCTACTGTTACACCCAGTCCTTGCGCAATGGCCATTCCCAGGCCGATATCTGCCCTGAAAAAGTGGCATAGCTGCCTGTTGACAATATCGGCTCGTTTAGGGCCGGAAATGCCACTCATTGCCCCTACAATATTGCTGACCAGGTTCTTTTTATCCTGGGGGCTCAATACTTCCCTGTAAAAAATACCGGGTTGTGTATAGTGATCATTCTCTCCTTCTGCATTACGGTCGTACCAGTCTGCAACATTACTGTCCAGCTGCATTGGGGGCTCTGTATAGGCAGGGTCAGGTTTTATGTTATCGAAACTGTTGGGATAATAGTTGGGTGCGCTACCGCCGTTGCCATTCAGCGCCATTGCTCCGTCACGCTGGTAATTGTTCACCATGTACGGGCAGCGGTTTACGGGCAATTGTTCGTAGTTCGCACCGATGCGGTACCGGTGTGCGTCGTTGTAGGCCAGTATCCTTCCCTGCAGCATCTTGTCCGGGGAATAGCTGATCCCATCCACCACATGGGCCGGGGCAAACGCAGACTGTTCCACATCGGCAAAATAGTTGGCGGGAATTTCATTCAGCTCCAGTATGCCCAGGGGCATCAGGGGATATTTTTTCTGGCTCCAGGTCTTGGTGAGATCAAAAGGATTAAATTCAAATGTTTT
>DATJDO010000165.1:0-3260 GCA_035497375.1 Chitinophagaceae bacterium
ACTTGGCACCGGAACGGAACAGGGGATTGCCGCACACGGCGCAATAGTAAGTGCCTTTGGCATCTGTTTTGTAATATTTACCGGAGAATGCATACTCTGTTCCTTTTTCGCGGGCTACATTGTATACATCGCGGTCCAGGATTTTTTTCCAATCCGCGTCACTCACGTTCAGTTTTTGTGTATCCGTACGGGAATAATAAGGGTTGTTGCTGTGTGTGTTATTGTCCATTGTACTTTTTTTTTGTTGTGCATTGCTGCATTGGCTGAAAGACAGGAGTAAAAAGCATCCTGCCAGTATTGACGTGATAACCGATGTATAGCGCATAGTGCTAAAGTTACGACACACAGGTAGGAACAGATGGTAAAGAACTGCAAAAATCATCAGCACTCACTGAGGCTGATCGGGATATTGGTAGCCAATCCGCCTTCTGCTGTTTCTTTATACTTGTAGTTCATGTCCAGGGCGGTTTCCCACATGGTGTTGACTACAGCGTCCAGGGATACCCGGGCATTGTCCGGGTTGCTTTGCAGGGCCAGTTGGGAAGCGGTGATCGCTTTGATGGAACCCATCGTATTGCGCTCGATGCAGGGCACTTGTACCAGCCCTGCGATGGGGTCGCAGGTAAGGCCCAGGTGGTGCTCCATCGCAATCTCGGAAGCCTGCAGGCATTGTTTTACCGTGCCGCCCAATACAGCCGTAAGGCCGGCAGCAGCCATTGCGGAAGAAACGCCGATCTCTGCCTGGCATCCGCCCATAGCGGCAGAGATGGTTGCTCCTTTTTTGAAAATACTGCCGATCTCAGAAGCCGTCAGCATATAATTCAGAATTTTTTCCTCATTATACCCATCGCAAAACACCACAAAATACTGAAGTACAGCAGGGATCACCCCTGCCGCCCCGTTTGTCGGAGCGGTCACTACGCGGCCGAATGCGGCATTTTCTTCATTGACGGCCAGCGCAAAACAGCTGACCCAGTCAAGCGTATACTGAAATCCTGATCCGCCTTCACGGATGGCTTGTACCCATTCGTCGTAATTACTGTAAGTCCGGCCATTGAGCAGGCGCTTATTCAGTGCTGCTGCACGACGGGTCACATTCAGACCGCCGGGCAGGATGCCGCCGATATGACAACCACGGTAAATGCAATCACGCATAGTTTCCCATATTTTCAGCGCACCGGACCTGGTTGCGGTTTCCGACCTCCAGGCATGTTCATTTTCCATCACTACTTCTGCGATGCTCAGTCCCGACTTGATACACCAATGCAGCAAGTCTTTCGATTTTTCAATCGGGAAGGGCAGGTCGTGATTGAGGCTGGCGCTGTTGTTTTCCCCTTCTTTCACCACAAAGCCACCGCCTATGGAATAGTAGGTTTCTGCCAGCTCGTTGCCATCGGCAAGGGTGCACAGAAAAGTCAGCGCATTGGGATGAAAAGGAAGGCTTTCCGTCATTAAAAAGGTAACGGATACACCCGGTTCAAAAGGAATTGTTTTCTTTCCGCCGAGCTTCATTTGTCTTTGATCGTTGATCTGCCGGATACGCGGGTTGATTTCATTGACATCGAATGTGACAGGGTCTTCGCCACAGAGGCCCAGGATGACGGCTATGTCCGTACCGTGTCCTTTACCCGTTTTGGCCAGCGAACCGTAGAGCAGCACCTTTACCGAACGCACCTGCTCTATCCCATATTGCTGTTCTATGCCGTCCAGGAAACGCAGTGCTGCCCGCCAGGGGCCAAGTGTGTGCGAACTGCTGGGACCAATGCCGATTTTGAAAATGTCGAATAACGATATGCTTTCTCTGCTCACAGTTTATCTTGTTGAACGTGTGTTGTTTTAATGGAAAAGGTATTGCAAGTTAGTTCAAAGAACGGTGGTCTGAAAATATTTGAGCGGAATTATAATTTTGTAGGCACAGGTTTGCGCAAACTTGGATGCAGCAAGGCCTCTGCGCTGGTGTTTAACTAAAAATTTGTGATTTTTTTCGTATATTTCTGAATAGATCTTTTTAGCTTTGGCCAACCCTTTTATATACCCCGTTTTTGATGGAAAAAATAACCCCAGGCCCGCTCCTGAGCCAGATCAATAATCCCGATGACCTGAAGAAATTCAGCAAGTCGGATCTGCAGCAGGTGTGTAATGAATTGCGTCAGTTTATTATTGACAGTGTGAGTGTGAACGGTGGTCATTTCGGGGCCAGCCTTGGTGTGGTAGAGCTTTCAGTAGCACTGCACTACATTTTCCATACACCGGACGATAAACTGGTTTGGGATGTCGGCCATCAGGCATATGGGCATAAGATACTTACAGAGCGCAGGGATGTGTTCCATACCAACCGCCGCTACGGGGGCATCAGTGGTTTTCCGAAGATCGATGAAAGTGAATATGATGCTTTTGGTGTAGGGCATTCTTCCACCTCTATTTCCGCGGCCCTCGGTATGGCCATAGCATCAAAATACAAAGGGGAAAGCCACCGGCATCATGTGGCCATCATCGGCGACGGTGCCATGACGGCTGGTCTGCCTTTTGAAGCGATGAACCATGCCGGAGTCAGCAATGCCAACCTGCTGGTGATCCTGAATGACAACAATATGTCCATCGACCCCAATGTAGGGGCCTTGAAAGAATACCTGACCGATATTACCACCTCTCCGACCTACAACAAGCTGCGTGAAGATGTGTGGAAACTATTGGGTAAACTGCCTTACCCCGAATTTCAGCGGGAAATGGCGGGCAAGCTGGGTGCAGGACTGAAAGGCATGATCTCTCGCCAGAGCAACTTGTTTGAAGCGCTGGGACTGCGTTATTTCGGGCCGATAGACGGGCACAATGTGCTGAAGCTGGTGGAAACCCTGAAAGACCTGAAAGATATACCGGGGCCGAAACTACTGCACATCAAAACTGTGAAAGGTAAAGGCTACGACCTGGCAGAAAAAGACCAGACCCTCTGGCATGCTCCCGGTTTGTTTGATAAAGTAACCGGACAGATCAATAAAAAGATTTCAACCATACCTGAGCCGCCAAAGTACCAGGATGTTTTTGGCCATACAATTGTAGAACTGGCAGAACAGAACCCGTTGATCATGGGTATTACCCCGGCAATGCCTTCTGGCTGTTCGCTGAAGATCATGATGGAAAAGATGCCGGATCGTGCGCTGGACGTAGGCATTGCCGAGCAGCATGCTGTCACCCTGAGTGCGGGCCTGGCTACACAAGGCATGAAGGTATTCTGCAACATCTACAGCTCCTTTATGCAACGC
>DATJDO010000166.1:0-6355 GCA_035497375.1 Chitinophagaceae bacterium
CCCACAATTGCCATCACTACCAGGCACTATTACTATCCCTTATTGCCCTATAAGATTTATCATAAAGCCTATTATTTGGTGCAATGAAAAAAAGCACCGTACCTTTGTTTAACAGTGTTAGATTATTTTATCATTGTAAAATGAGTTCAAATGGCGAGCAAGGACAGGATTTTGCGGGGAAAAGAAGAAACGAGAAGCAACATTCTCACTGCGGCACTGACCATCGGTAAGACGGAAGGCTGGCAGGCATTGAGTATGCGCAAGATCGCCGACATGATTGAGTATACGGCGCCTATTATCTACGAGTACTTTGAGAACAAGGATGCCATTCTTTCGGAGCTGACCAAAAAGGGATTTACCCTGTTGTCGCACAAAATGCAGGAGGCTAAGGCAAAGCACGCGCAACCCGGAAAACAGCTGGAAGCGATGTGGATGGCCTATTGGAATTTTGCCTTTACCGAGATTGAACTGTACCAGCTGATGTTTGGTGTCGAAATGAACTGCTGTATGGACCAGGTGACCCTGAGCGATGATGTGGTGAAACCGGCAGACCTGATCTGGGATGTGATTGAAGAACTGATGAAAGCGAAGAATCCTACCGAAGACGAAGTCTGTAAATGGTATTATACTTTTTGGTCAGTCGTACACGGGCTTATTTCGATCAACATTGTCAGGCAAGGCGTTTCAGACGATATCAACCAGCAGGTTTTATCCAACGCCCTCACCGGCATCATCAACACCATCTCCGCTTAATTTTTTTTGCACCAATTACTTAACACCGTTAAATCCTGTAACACCCTAAACCCGGCCTGATCCCAACAAAAAAGGGCCTGAAAACAACAATTTCCCCAATCGTTTACCTCAAAAATTAACACCGTTAAATTATTTATCAACGTTATGAAATTATTACCACTCAGCCTGCTTGTCTTCCTATACAGTTGCGCTTCCCAACCGGCACAAATGAATGCCGGCCCTTCGCCAGCTTCTGTCGTCACCATTAACACCGAAACCACCACGACACAAAATGACTATACCGCCTCCATTGAGGGCAAAGTGAATGTGGAGATCAGGCCACAGGTAGAAGGTTACCTGGAAAAGATCTTCGTAGATGAAGGTGCCTATGTACAGGCCGGGCAAGCCTTATTCAAAATCAATGATGCGCCTTTCAGGGAGCAGATCAACAGCGCCAAAGCAAGCCTTCAGTCTGCGGAAGCGGCCATGCTGAATGCACAGCTGGAGATAGACAAACTGGCACCGCTGGTGCAAAACAAAGTTGTATCGGATGTGCAGTTGAAAACCGCAAAGGCGACGTTCAAAGCCGCGCAGGCCAATGCCGCACAGGCCAGCGCACAGGTCTCTGCAGCACAGATCAACCTGGGGTATACGCTCATCAAAGCGCCTGTAAGCGGCTATATCGGAAGGCTTCCTAAAAAACAGGGAGCACTCATTTCGCGCAGCGACCCCGAGGCGCTGACCAACCTGTCTGATGTGCACGAAGTGTATGCCTACTTCTCTTTAAGTGAAAACGACTTTGTACAGTTCAAAGCCCAATATCCCGGAAAGACCCTGGAGGAGAAATTAAAATCCCTGCCGCCTGTAGGGCTATTGCTTTCGGATAATACCCTGTATCCGGTGGCCGGGAAAATTGATATGATCGATGGCCAATTCAATAAAAGCACCGGGGCCATTACACTGCGCGCTGTTTTTGACAATAAGGAAGGCCTGATCCGATCCGGAAACACAGGGAAAATACGCCTGAGCCAGCAGCATCAGGACGCCATACTCGTTCCGCAGGCGGCCACCCTGGAGATACAGGATAAGGTATTCGTCTTTACCGTAGATGCCGACAACAAAGTGGCGAAACAGGCCGTGGTGGTTAGCGGCAAAAACGGCAGCAACTACCTCGTTTCTGAAGGAGTGAAAGCAGGCGACCGTATTGTCTACAGCGGATTGGACCATCTGCAGGAAGGCGCTGTCATCAAGCCTGAAACCATAAAGGAAACGGCAAAACTATCCATGAACAAATAGCCAATACGCTACAGGTACTGTAGCGCTTTCTATAGGGTAGGGCCTACCCAACGCAGTTGCCGACACTGCTCTGGCGAAGCCTTGCCCACATTTTTAATTCATCTCCCAACCTGTAATAATGTTTAAAAAATTTATCGAAAAGCCGGTACTGGCCACTGTGATATCTATCCTGCTGGTGATATTGGGTATACTGGGCCTGATCCGTTTGCCCTTACAAAAATTCCCGGATATCGCTCCGCCTGCGGTGCAGGTGCTGGCCATGTACCCGGGTGCGAATGCCGAGACGGTGCTCCGGTCTGTAGCGCCTTCCCTGGAGGAGTCGATCAATGGTGTGGAGAACATGAGCTATATGAGTTCGACCGCCAGCAATGACGGTACCCTTGTGATCACTGTCTATTTCAAACTGGGAACCGATCCGGACCAGGCCGCCGTCAATGTGCAAAACCGCGTGGCGCAGGCTACATCTCAATTGCCTGCAGAGGTCGTGCAGGCGGGTATTTCTACCGCGAAGCAGCAAAACAGCCTGATCATGGTGGTAGACCTGTACAGCGATGATGCAAAAACTTATGACCAGACCTTCCTGGCCAACTATGCCCAGATCAACATTATCCCGGAGATCAAAAGGATTCCCGGGGTAGGGCAGGCGCTGATCTTCGGAGGAAACAAAGATTACTCTATGCGCGTATGGCTGAACCCTGCGCAGATGGCGGCATACGGGCTGACGCCAAAGGAAGTGATGGCCGCCATCCAGGATAAAAGTCTGGAAGCCGCACCCGGAAGGTTTGGTGAGAGCAGCTCAGAGTCGTTTGAATATGTGATCAAGTATAAGGGTAAGCTGACCAAGCCCCTGGACTATGAGAACATCGTGATCCGCTCCAACAGCAATGGCTCTATGCTGCGCCTGAAAGACGTGGCACGTGTCGAACTCGGCGCGTATACTTATGGCAACTTCACCCGTGTAGATGGGAAGCCCGGTGTGAATATGGCCATGTTCCAGTTGGCGGGCTCGAACTCCAATGAAATACAGATTGCCGTAGATAAACTGATGCAAAAGGTTTCGAAGGATTTTCCGAAAGGCGTAAAATACCTGAAGCTGTACAACACCAAAGATACCCTGGATCAATCCATAGACCAGGTGAAACACACGCTGATAGAGGCCTTCATACTGGTGTTCCTCGTCGTATTCCTTTTCCTGCAGGACTTCCGCTCCACCCTTATTCCGGCCATTGCGGTACCGGTAGCGATCCTGGGTACCTTCTTCTTTATGTCTTTGCTGGGATTTTCGATCAACCTGCTGACGCTGTTTGCCCTGGTGCTGGCCATTGGGATCGTGGTGGATGATGCCATTGTCGTGGTAGAGGCAGTGCATGCCAAGATGGAGCACCGGCATTTGCCGCCCAAAGCGGCTACGATGTCCGCAATGAGTGAGATTACAGGTGCTATTATTTCGATCACCCTGGTGATGTCTGCTGTGTTTTTACCCGTTGGTTTTATGGAAGGGTCAACAGGTGTTTTTTACCGGCAATTTGCCTTTACCCTGGCCATCGCCATTGTGATCTCTGCCGTGAACGCCCTGACCCTGAGCCCTGCCCTGGCGGCTTTGTTTTTGAAACAACATGTAGCCGGAGCAAACGGTGTGGTGGCTAAAAAGACATTTAAAGAAAAGTTCTTCGCCGGTTTTAATTCAGGATTCAACAAGATGACCAACCGCTATATCGGCAGCCTGCGCTGGCTGATCCGTTACCGCTGGGTCAGTATGAGTGGTCTTGCCCTGGTGATACTGGCTACAGTCTTTATGGTCAAAAGAACGCCTTCAGGATTTATTCCTTCCGAAGACCAGGGATTCATTGCGATCTCGATGTCTATGCCGGCGGGCGCTTCACTGGAACGGACAACAGAAGTGATCAAAGAGGTGGAAAAAATATTAACGCCTTTGAAAGCCAACAGGACCCTGATGGGACTCTCCGGGTTTAATATGCTCACACAATCCTCCAGCCCGTCTTCAGGCGTGGCCTTTATTAACCTGAAGCCGGCAAAAGAACGCGGTGAGGTATCGGATATCAATGCGATCATGGACCAGGTAAGGGGCAAGCTGTCGGCCATCAGGGATGCGAACTTCTTTGTGTTTACCTTTCCTACAGTACCCGGTTTCAGCAATATCGATGGCCTTGACATCGTGTTGCAGGACAAGACCGGTGGGCAGCTGGATAAGTTCAGCGGCGTGGCCAACAACTTCATCGGGGCACTGATGCAGCGGAAGGAAATAGCGGTGGCCTTTACCGCATTCAAAGCCGATTATCCGCAATTGCAAATGGAAATCGACGATGAAAAAGCAGAGCAGTTGGGCGTCAATGTGCGGGACATTTTGCAAACTATGCAAACGTATTTCGGCAGTACACAGGCCGGAGATTTTAACCGATTCGGTAAATACTACAGGGTGATGATGCAGGCCGACAAAGAATACCGCGCTTCACCGGAAGCCATGAATGGTATTTATGTCAAAAGCCGTACAGGTGCTATGGTGCCGGTAAACAGCCTGGTGTCCATGAAGCGGGTGTATGGCCCGGAGACTGCGTCGCGCTATAACCTGTTTAACTCCATTGGTGTGAATGCCATAGCGAAACCGGGTTACAGTTCTGGTGATGCCATCAAAGCAGTAGAAGAAGTGGCGGCAGCATCCTTGCCCACTGGATATGCTTTTGAATTCAGTGGTATGACCAAGGAGGAAATTGCCTCCGGCGGCCAGTCGGCCATCATCTTCGCGCTGTGTTTGTTGTTCGTCTATTTCCTTTTGGCGGCCCAGTATGAAAGCTATATCCTGCCCCTCGCCGTCATCTTGTCTATTCCAACCGGTATATTCGGCGTGTTTGCTGCCATAGGCTTAACGGGTATTGAAAACAATATTTATGTACAGGTGGCCTTAATTATGCTGATCGGCCTGCTGGCAAAAAATGCTATCCTGATTGTAGAGTTTGGCGTACAGCGGCGAAGAGCCGGTAAGACGCTTTTGTCTGCAGCGTTGGAAGCAGCACGCCTGAGGTTGCGCCCTATCATTATGACCTCGCTTGCCTTTATCGTAGGGCTGATACCGATGATGAGCGATAAAGGGCCTTCTGCCCTGGGTAACCACTCCATCAGTATTGGTGCCGCAGGGGGTATGATCAGCGGTGTGGTGCTCGGACTGTTCATCATACCGGTCCTGTTTATCCTGTTCCAGTTTTTGCAGGAGAAGGTCAGCGGTGCACCGCATGCCCTCATCAATCAGAAACTCAATGAAAATTTAAAACCAATCGAACATGAAGTTGTCTATGAATAAATTCCTTCCCTATTTGTTTGCGCTGACCCTGCTTAGCGCCTGTAAGGTTTCAAAAGACCTGGATGCCCCGCTATCCGAAACGCCCACCGCTTTCAGAAACGCGGTACCAGGCGATACCAACTCCATCGCTACGCTGGCCTGGAAAACATTTTTTACAGAACCCGGATTGCAAAGCCTGATTGATAGCGCCATCAGCAAAAATTTCAGCATGCAGATTGCGCTGAAAAACATGGAAGCGGCCAACCTGTTGTACCGGCAGGCCAAATGGAATTATATCCCCGACTTGCGCCTGCAGTTGGGTGCCGGGTCCAACCGCCCTTCAGACAACAGCCTGAATGGGATTAGTGCCTCGCAGTTCTTAGGCACCACCCACATCGAAGATTTTACCGCGGCAGTGGGGCTTTCCTGGGAGGCAGACATCTGGGGCAAAATACGCAACCAGAAAAAGAGTGCCCTGGCGATGTACCTGCAAACAAGCGAAGCGAGAAAGCTCATTCAAACGAGCCTGGTCAGCAATGTTGCCAAGGGGTTTTACAACCTGATCATGCTGGACGAGCAATTGACCGTTGCCCGGAGAAACCTGCTGCTGAATGACAGTACCTTAACCATCATCAAATTGCAGTTTGAGTCAGGACAGGTCAGCTCCCTGGCCGTTGAACAGGCCAGCGCCCAGAAATTGGCTGCCGCACAATTGATCCCGATGCTGGAACAGAATGTCGTGTTGCAGGAAAACGCATTGAGCATCCTAACAGGTACCTTCCCGGACCGCGTAGCAAGAACCGTAGACCTGGAGTCTGTTCCTTTCCCGGAGCAATTATCATCCGGTGTTCCTTCCTTAATGCTGACACTAAGGCCCGATGTCCGTATGGCGGAGCTGGCCCTGGATGTTGCGAATGCGAAGGTAGGCATCAGCAAAGCCAGCCTGTACCCCACATTGAGTATTTCAGCCTCTTCCGGTATCAATTCGTTTAAAGCGAGCAATTGGTTTATGATGCCTGCATCCCTTTTTGG
>DATJDO010000167.1:0-1959 GCA_035497375.1 Chitinophagaceae bacterium
CAGGCCAATAGCCGTTTTGGCGTCATCAACATGGAAGACAATGGCAATATCAACGGCTTCGAAGAAAAACCCAAAGACAGCGGCACCTGGATCAACGGGGGATTCTTCGTCATAGAACCGGAGATTGCGCGCTACCTGCACGAGGATGCGGACGATATCATGTGGGAGCGTCAGCCTATGGACGATCTTGCACGCGACGGGCAGATTGCCGCTTACCGGCACCACGATTTCTGGAAATGTATGGATACCATACGTGAGCGGGAAGAGCTGGAAGAAATGTGGCTGAAAAATCCTGCCTGGAAAAACTGGTAATATCCTTATCTTTTTTTAATTGCTACGAACACGATATGCTTGAATTACTGAAAAAAACCTTTGCAGGGAAAAGAGTATTCCTCACCGGGCATACCGGTTTTAAGGGGGCCTGGATGCTGCAGGTGCTTAACTGGCTTGGTGCCGATGTGAAAGGATTTTCGCTGGCCCCGGAAAATGCCAACGATCTCTATAATGAAATAAAGGGCGATGACATCTGCTACTCTTCCGTCATTGCCGATATCAGAGACCTGAACCGGTTGCAGGCGGAACTGGTACGTTTCGAACCAAACTTTGTCTTTCACCTGGCGGCACAGGCACTGGTGCGACCAAGCTATGTCTACCCTGTAGACACCTTTGCTACCAATGCTATGGGAACGGCTCATGTACTGGAAGCCCTGAGATTCCTGGAAAAACCTGCTGTAGCTCTGATGATCACTACGGATAAGGTATATGAGAACCCGGAGCGCGGGCAGGCCTTTAAAGAAGACGACAAGCTTGGCGGATACGATCCTTACTCAGCCAGCAAAGCAGCGGCAGAGATTGTGATCTCTTCTTATACCCGTTCCTTCTTTAACCCCGCTCATTACGACAAGCACCAAAAGGCTGTTGCCTCAGTACGTGCGGGCAATGTGATTGGCGGCGGCGACCGCTCGGTAGATCGTATCGTACCGGATATTGTGCGGGCACTTGAGTTTGGCGACAAAGTATCCCTCCGGAGCCCCAATTCCGTACGCCCCTGGCAGCATGTTCTGGAACCGATAGCTGCTTATTTGCTCCTCGCAGCCAGGATGCAGGAAGACCCGACACAATACAGTACCCCATTTAACTTCGGCCCGGAAACTACCGACGAAAAAACCGTAGAAGAACTGACCCGTATCTTCCTGTCTGTTTTTGGTAAAGAAGGCGCTTACGAAAACGCTGAACATACCGCTATCGTTCACGAAGCGAAATTGCTGATGCTCGACAGCAGCAAAGCCAAATCCATGCTCGGCTGGATGCCGAAGCTGGATGCCGCTACCGCCATTCGCTGGACAGCAGACTGGTATGCCAATAAAGAACTGGGAGCAGCAGAAAAATGCAACCTACAGATACAAGAATATTTCGGAGCCGAATCCCCAAAAATAAACATAGCAGATGATCTATAGAAGTAAAGCCCCCCTGCGTATTGGACTCGCAGGCGGCGGAACAGACGTAAGTCCCTATTGCGATGAATATGGCGGAGCCATTCTGAATGCTACTATTTCACTGTACGCCTACGCAACCATAGAAATATTACCGACCCCGTCCATTATCATAGCAGCGATTGACAGGGAAGAACGCAGTGAACATGAACTGGCAGACAGCCTGCCGGTAAACGGCACCCTGGACCTGGCCAAAGGAGTGTATAACCATATCGTACAGAAATACGGGAAAGTGCCGTCAGGCTTTAAACTCACCACCTATGTCGATGCCCCTGCGGGGTCGGGCCTGGGCACATCGTCCACACT
Source organism: Chitinophagaceae bacterium (assembly GCA_035497375.1). Taxonomy (GTDB): domain Bacteria; phylum Bacteroidota; class Bacteroidia; order Chitinophagales; family Chitinophagaceae; genus Rurimicrobium. The sequence continues at coordinate 1,800 of DATJDO010000167.1, forward strand.
CGTGGTAGCCATACTAGGCGTCTTTGCTGAATGGCTCAAGCTACCTTTGGGAGAATACGATATTGCCGATGCCGCCTATACTATAGAACGGGAAGAGCTGAATATGGCTGGAGGTAAGCAGGATCAGTATGCGGCAACTTTCGGAGGCGTTAATTTCATG
>DATJDO010000168.1:0-7330 GCA_035497375.1 Chitinophagaceae bacterium
CATCACCGCCCAGGTGGGTATCACCGTTTGTAGATTTCACTTCAAATACGCCGTCGCCCAGTTCCAGTACGGAAACGTCGAAGGTACCGCCACCCAAGTCAAATACAGCGATTTTACTGTCTTTGTGTTGTTTATCCAGACCATAGGCCAGGGCAGCTGCTGTTGGTTCGTTGATGATACGACGAACGTTCAGACCAGCAATTTCACCCGCTTCTTTCGTAGCTTGGCGTTGCGCGTCATTAAAGTAGGCAGGTACGGTAATGACCGCTTCTGTCACTTCCTGTCCCAGGAATTCTTCAGCCGTTTTCTTCATTTTCTGCAGAATCATTGCAGAAATTTCCTGCGGGGTGTACGGACGTCCTTCAATATCTACGCGGGGCGTATTGTTATCTCCTTTGATCAGTTTGTATGAGTTGTGCGACATTTCGTTACCCACTTCGTCAAAACGGCGTCCCATAAACCTTTTGATGGACATAATGGTGTTGGTAGGGTTGGTGATGGCCTGGCGCTTTGCCGGGTCTCCTACTTTACGCTCTCCATTCTTCAAAAATGCAACAATGGAGGGGGTGGTACGGCGTCCTTCGTCATTGGCGATCACCACGGGTTCACTACCTTCCATTACAGCCACGCAAGAGTTTGTTGTTCCTAAGTCTATTCCTATTATCTTTCCCATATCTTATAAATTTAATCTGTTAGTAAATGTATTAGCTGTAAGTCAATCCTTATGCCAAAGCCTTAATTCACGAAATAATGTCAGCCTTTCTGACATGATGAGCTTAAATAGCCTTTTGTCATCAAAAAACTGACACAGTTACAAGCCCGGTAAGTGTTGACAATAAAAAACGCCCGATCTTATCGACCGGGCGTTTTTCTATTGAAAAAAATCAACTTATTTTTTCAGATTCGGGAATGGAGGAGGAACGTTTGTCGGACCTTCTTCATCAGTAGCAGCAGCGCGCAGCATAACTGTGTTTGCGTCACCGGCTTGACCGTATTGGAAGATAAAGCGACCACGATCGATACCATTTTTCTCGCTCATATACTCAATGATAGCATTTACGCGATCCCATGAACGTTGTTGTTGTACTTTGCTTCCGTTACCGTTACCCAGTACTACTACTTTACAAGTTGGGTTAGCCTGCATTTGTGCAGCCATAACAGCCAGTTGTGTTTGAGCAGCAGCGTTGATTGTGCTGGAGTTGTTGCCGAAAGTGATGGCAGCAGCTGGAATGTTTGCACAAGTCTGAACAGTACCGCATTTAGGGTTGCAAGGACAATCACCTACACCGTCAGCGTCAACAGGTTGACATTCAGTTGGCGTGATCAGTTGTTTATCCATGTAATCAGGTACACCGTCACCATCTGTATCCATTGGGCAACCATGAGCATCAACAGCTACACCTGCTGCAGTACCGGGGCATTTGTCCAGTTGATCAGGTACACCGTCACCATCTGTATCAGTCAGTACTGGATCAGGCAGCAGCATGTGGCGAGGAGTGTTCAGCTCTGTATAAGCATAATCCAAAGGATTCATCCAGTACAAAGGCTCAACATTTTTGCTCTTACGTCCGATGTTGTAGTTCAGACCTACAGAGAAGAAGTTCAAGGCATCTGTGCTTTGTGTCAGCACGGGTTGGCTTGATGTTTGCTCAGCCCAACGTTGACCATCCAGCAGATCGTCGCCATTACCCAAAGGTAAAGACAGGCGGTTTTCCAATGCGATGTTCCAGTGTGTAGACAAACGGAATTGTACGCCTACGCCCAAAGTACCATACACCATGAAGGTCTTTTTGTCGAACATACCAGGACGACGGTTCTTTTGTGCGCTTTCGCCATCAGTTTCATAAGTATCGTCCATTTTGTCACGCAGTTCGCTACGAACTTTGTTCCTGTTGGAATACTCGATCTGTCCTTGCTGATTTGCATATTTATTGTATATGTCGTTGAACTGAGTGGTATACAAAGAATAATTTTCGCCCAAAGCATTGATACGTGTAGCATATGCGATACCAGCTAAACCGGCAAAACCATAAAACGATACACCTGTTTTAGCCCTGTGAAAACGGATATTGTGCGTAGAAGCAACCAGGTCAAGGTTTAACTGGTGCACTTCCGTACGGTAGTTATAAAACACCGGTTGGTTAGCTCCACCGGGTGTGCTTTGACCCTCGTAATAGTTCCAGGCGGAGTTATTTCCGTATCCCAGAGCAGGCTGCCATCCTTGTCCTTTAGCAATACCATAGTTATAGTCAGCACGTACAGAGAAGGTATAACCGATGGCTTTACGCACATGCAGCCCCAAACCGTAAGAACCTCTCCACAGCATTTCCGCAGGAACATCTCCGGAAACCTGGAATTGACCAAATTTTACACCCACTTCCCACATGTTGCGTGGTTTTGCGGCAAATGCATATTGGTTGGCCAGGAATTTATTCTGTTGTTTCATACGACCTTTTGGAACATACGTTGTATCCATATAGTCATAGTTATAACCACGATAGGTCATGTCACGCCCGCTCCAACCTTTTGAGGTGGTTGAACTCGACTCCTGAGCGAAAGCCGGTTGTACGGCAATAGCAGCTATAACGCCCGCTAATAATACGTACTTTTTGTTAATCATAATTGGTGTATTTAAATTAAAGTAGTTAGTGACTTAGTGTTAGAACTCGGGCAAAAGTAATATTTTTATTCAAAAACAAAAAAAATAATCCGTTTTTATGTTTTCTTATACATTTCAGTTAAGAGCCTGATAAATAAGGTGTTTCTGTTTAAAATTCTTTTCAGACTTTTACATAATTTGCATACAGAAACTACTCTCCTGCTTATCAGACATTTAGAACATTTAAATGCAAAATAATAAAAAAAGAGGACTTAAAAATACGTATATACCAATTGGAAAAAGTAACTGAATTTCTTCATTTAAATTTAATAACGTTTGATAAAAAGTTTAATGCCCTGCTTGAGGGAAATAACAAAATTCTCAAGTATGTCCTTAAATACATCATTCGCAGCAAGGGGAAGAAAATGAGGCCTATGTTCGTCTTTCTTTCGGCACAGATTGCCGGGGGTATCAACGAAAGTACCTATCGTACTGCTTCTATGATTGAATTGCTGCATACCGCCACTCTGGTGCACGATGATGTGGTTGACGATGCCCTGCAAAGAAGGAGTTTTTTCTCTATAAATGCCATATGGAAGAATAAAATCGCGGTCCTTGTCGGCGACTACCTGCTGGCGAAAGGCTTGCTGCTATCCATTGATAATGAGGATTTTGAACTACTGAAGATCACGTCAAACGCAGTGAAGGAAATGAGCGAAGGCGAACTGCTGCAGATTGAAAAAGCGAGGAAACTGGACATTACCGAAGCGATCTATTTCGAGATTATCCGCTCCAAAACAGCGTCCCTGCTGGCCTCGGCCTGTGCCGCCGGTGCGTTTTCGGCCCGGCAGGACAAGGAAACGGCTGATCGGTTCCGGAAATTCGGCGAAATGGTAGGCATCGCCTTCCAGATCAAAGACGATTTGCTGGATTACGGCCATCAGCAGACGGGCAAGCCTTCCGGTGGCGACATCAAAGAAAAGAAAATGACGCTTCCGCTGATCTACACCCTGCAAAAAGCACCGGACAATATCAAAAAGCAGATCATTTACATTGTAAAAAATGAAAATACCAACAAATCGAAAGTAGACCTGGTCATGAGCCGGGTAAAAGAGTATGGCGGTCTGGACTATGCCGAACATATGATGGGAAAATATAAAAATGAAGCCCTGGAGCTTCTTTTAACATTTCCGGCATCCGAAGCCCGGAATGCTATGGAAGAACTCGTTAATTTTACCATATCCCGCAGCAAATAGAGCAGCTTTGGCCTGGCGGAATCAATTTTATGAGCAACAACATTGAAGTGAGCGGTGCGCGTGTGCACAACCTGAAAAACCTGACTTTATCCATACCGAAAAACCAACTTGTTGTCATCACCGGCATCAGCGGAAGCGGCAAGTCCTCTCTTGCCTTTGACACCCTTTTTGCAGAAGGACAGCGGCGCTACATGGAAAGTTTCTCTGCCTATGCACGCCAGTTTATGGGCGATCTGGAACGCCCAGATGTAGATAAAATATCCGGGCTTTCCCCGGTCATTTCCATCGAACAGAAAACCACAAACCGTAATCCGCGCTCTACTGTCGGTACGGTAACGGAAGTGTACGACTTTATGCGCCTGCTGTATGCACGGATCGGCGAAGCCTATTCCTACAACACAGGCAAAAAGATGGAGCGTTTCAGCGAAGAAGAAATCGCCGCACACATCCGCAAATCTTTTGCCAATAAGAAACTGGTGCTGCTGGCGCCCGTGGTGCGTGGACGAAAAGGCCATTACCGCGAACTGTTTGAGCAATTGCGTAAACAAGGCTACCTCAAAGTACGCATTGACGGAGAAATCGTGGACCTGAAAGAAAAAATGCAGCTGGACCGCTACAAAATACATGATATTGAGCTGGTGGTCGACCGCCTGATCGCCGACAAAGAATCCCAGGCAAGCCTTTCGGAAAGCATACAGAAAAGTCTGAAAGAAGGCAAAGACCTGATGTTCGTACTGGATGCCGATACGGGAAAAACGATGCAATACAGTAAGCAGTTGATGTGCGTGGAAACCGGGATTTCCTATGAAGAACCTTCGCCCAACAGCTTTTCTTTTAACTCTCCCTACGGCTACTGCCCTAGCTGTAAAGGCCTGGGCAATATCTACAGCGTGAACATGAAAGAGGTATTGCCCGACACCATGAAAAGTATTGCTGATGGCGGTATTGCCCCCCTGGGTGAAGAGCGGGATGCCTGGACTTTTAAGATCGCGATGGCGGCTGCTAAAAAGCATAAAATTCCGACCAACAAACCGATTAAAGACCTGCCGGAAAAACTGCTCAACATTTTGTTGTACGGCAATGCCGAAGGCCTGATCACCTACGAGAATGCCGAAGCCACACCACAGCCCTCGGAAGAATACGAAGGCGTGGTCAATATGATCCTGCGTTGGTTCAATGAAACGACCTCTGACGCCATCAGGGGATGGGCGGAGCAATATATGGAACTGAATGTCTGCCCCGAATGCAATGGCGCAAGGCTGCGCAAAGAGAGCCTCTGGTTTAAGATCAATGACAAGAATATCGGAGAACTCTCCCATTATTCCCTTCAGGAACTCAGCGACTGGTTCAGCAACATCGAAAAAAAGATCAGCACCAAGCAGAACACCATTGCCAAAGACATACTGAAAGAGATCCGCGACCGGCTGTCGTTCCTGCTGAATGTAGGCCTGCACTACCTGAGCATGAACAGACCCACCAGGACCCTGAGCGGCGGGGAATCGCAAAGGATCAGGTTAGCTACCCAGATTGGTTCGCAACTGACGGGCATTACCTACATCCTGGACGAACCCAGTATCGGCCTGCACCAGCGCGATAACGCACGGCTGATCGGCGCATTACAGGACCTGCGCGACACCGGAAATTCCGTATTGGTGGTAGAACACGACAAAGACATTATGCTGGCTGCAGACCACCTGATCGATATCGGGCCCGCAGCAGGCGTGCATGGTGGCCGCGTGGTCAGCGAAGGCACACCGAAGGAAATTCTGAAGATGAAAACCATCACTTCCGGCTACCTGAACAATACACTCCGCATCGAGGTGCCTGCTCAAAGGCGTAAAGGCAACGGAAAATCGATCGTACTGAAAGGCGCTACAGGCAATAATCTTCGCAATACGTCCATTACCCTTCCCCTGGGTGCTTTTGTGGCGATCAGCGGGGTCAGCGGCAGCGGAAAGAGCACCTTGATCAATGAAACCCTGTACCCTGTTCTGGCCAAACATTGTTACCCGAACTACAAACAGGCACCCATGCCCTTCAAAAGCATCGAAGGCCTGGAACATATAGACAAAGTCATTGAAATCGACCAAAGCCCTATCGGGCGCACTCCCCGCAGCAACCCCGCTACGTATTGCGGCTTCTTCAATGATATCCGCCAGCTGTTTGCCCAGGTGCCCGAGGCCAAAATCCGCGGTTACTCACCAGGACGTTTTTCCTTTAATGTAAAAGGAGGACGCTGCGAATCCTGCCAGGGAAGCGGCATGCGTACGATAGAAATGAACTTCCTGCCCGACGTATATGTGCATTGCGAAACCTGCAACGGACAGCGCTATAACCGCGAAACGCTGGAAATCCGCTACAGGGGCAAATCCATCTCTGACGTCTTGAACATGACAGTGGATGAAGCCGTTGAATTTTTCATGAACGTGCCGATGTTGCACCGCAAATCCAAAACACTGCAAGATGTAGGACTGGGTTATATCTCCCTGGGGCAGAATGCCGTAACCTTAAGCGGCGGGGAGGCCCAGCGGGTGAAACTGGCGACTGAACTGTCCAAAAGGGATACCGGTCAAACGGTGTACCTGCTGGACGAACCAACAACAGGACTACACTTCCAGGACATCAAACACCTACTCGAAGTACTGAACAGGCTGGTGGACCGGGGCAATACGATTATCGTTATTGAACATAACCTGGACATCATCAAAGTAGCAGACTATGTGATCGACATGGGGCCGGAAGGCGGAAGCGGTGGCGGAATGGTCGTCGTAGAAGGGACACCGGAAAAGGTGGCCAAAAACAAAGACAGTCACACAGGCCGCTACCTGGCGCTGGAACTATAAGAACCTATTTATTGCATGCACTTACAGATCGAACAACTGATTCCGATACCCCTGCAGGAAAATGTACTGGCCCGGGAGTCCGGCATCTGGAACAAAACCCTGTCGCTTTCCGCACCGGATTATATTTCGTTACAGGCGCCTTCGGGTACCGGCAAAACAACATTGATTCATTGCCTGTACGGTGTACGGAACGACTACAGCGGGAACATTCTGTGGCAGGGCAAAAACTTACGGAACTTTTCTGCGGAGGAACTTGCTGCCCTGCGTGCCAGGGAACTAAGTGTGATCTTCCAGGACCTGCGCCTGTTTCCTGAGCTCAGCGCCTGGGAAAACCTGATGGTCAAAAAAAACCTGTCTGCCGGTATTGAAGAAAAAGAAATAGCATCATGGATGGATCGACTCGGTATCGGCCATAAAAAGAATGCTACGGGAAAAACCCTTTCCTATGGCGAGCAACAACGCCTGGCCATTATCAGGGCCCTGATCCAACCCTTTCAGTTCCTGCTGATGGACGAACCATTCAGTCACCTGGATCAACGCAATACGGAGATTGCCCGCGAACTTATCCTGGAGATTGTGCAGCGCAATAAGGCTGGCCTGCTGCTGGCAGACCTCGATCAGAATACTTTCTT
>DATJDO010000169.1:0-17809 GCA_035497375.1 Chitinophagaceae bacterium
TAAAAGCCAGGGGAAAAAAGACCAGCACCACATTGCGGTTGCGGAGGGTGCTCAGGGTCACTTCTTTTTTATCGGTATCGAAAAGGGTAAAATCAGGGGCGTGTTGGCCAACTTGTATCGACATAATCATTTTAGGTTTGGAACAAATGTAAGTATTGCTGCCAAAAATGCCTTGTTAGGAAATTGTGTATGTAAAAATGTCGTTGGGTATAGGCAAACCGCCTGCCTGGAACATTTTTCTGCTAAAATGTCGCACACCGGCCATTTGGCATAAAATGTGCTGTAACATGAGAAACTCCTCAAACATCTTATATTAAATTATAGATTATGGCAAAAAAAGCAAATACTCCTTCCGTTAGCATTACCCCCTTGCACGACAGGGTAATCGTAAAAGCAGACGCAGCAGAGCAAAAGACCGCGGGCGGTATCATTATTCCTGATACAGCAAAAGAAAAACCCCAGCGTGGCAGTGTGATTGCCGTGGGTACGGGTAAAAAAGACGAACCCATGACCGTAGCTGTAGGCGACGCTGTCCTATATGGTAAATACGCCGGTACGGAAATCACCCTCGATGGCGTTGATTACCTCATCATGCGCGAAAGCGATATCCTGGCTATTATCTAGGTAACGAGACGATTGGCCAATGAGATATTTGGCACTGGTTTCCATCAATAATTATTCTTAAAATAGTGGCATATTGCCAAATTCACTAATTATCAAATTTTAAAAAATGGCAAAACAATTGCTTTTTAATATCGATGCCCGCAACAAAATGAAAAAGGGCGTAGACGTGCTGGCTGATGCAGTAAAAGTAACCCTGGGTCCTAAAGGACGCAATGTGGTAATTGAAAAAAAATTCGGTGCCCCTGCGATCACTAAAGACGGTGTAAGCGTTGCAAAAGAAATCGAACTGGAAGACGCTATTGAAAATATGGGCGCACAGATGGTGAAAGAAGTAGCCTCTAAAACCGCTGATATGGCAGGTGATGGTACAACTACCGCTACCGTGCTGGCGCAGTCTATTATCTCCGAAGGTCTGAAAAACGTAGCTGCAGGTGCTAATCCTATGGATGTGAAGCGTGGCATTGACAAAGCTGTAGTTGCGGTGGTGGAAGACCTGAAAAGGCAAAGCCAGACTGTAGGTAAAGACAACAAAAAAATCGAACAGGTAGCAACCATCTCTGCCAACAATGACAACGCTATCGGCAAACTGATCGCGCAGGCTATGGCTAAAGTTGGTAACGAAGGTGTGATCACCGTAGAAGAAGCAAAAGGTACAGAGACAACTGTAGATATCGTAGAAGGTATGCAGTTTGACCGCGGTTACCTGAGCCCTTACTTTGTGACCAACACAGAGAAAATGCAGATCGAATTTTCCAATCCGTATATCCTGATCTGTGAGAAAAAAATCAGCACCCTGCAGGACATTCTCCCGATCCTGGAAGCTACAATGAAAGCGGGACGCCCGTTGTTGATCATTGCAGAAGATGTAGAAGGTGAAGCACTCACTACCCTGGTGGTGAACAAACTGCGCGGATCCCTGAAAATCGGCGCCGTAAAAGCTCCGGGCTTCGGAGATCGCCGCAAGGAAATGTTGCAAGACATCGCAGCGTTGACCGGTGGTACCGTGATCAGCGAAGAGCAAGGCATCCAACTGAGCTCAGCTACCCTGGAATACCTGGGCCAGGCAGAAAGCATCACCATCGATAAAGACAACACAACTGTGGTTGGCGGTAAAGGTAAAAAAACCAATATCGTTGCCCGTGTGAATCAGATCAAAGCACAAATCGAAACCACCACTTCAGACTACGACCGCGAGAAATTGCAGGAACGTCTGGCTAAACTGGCCGGTGGTGTAGCGGTACTGTATGTTGGTGCTGCAACGGAAATGGAAATGAAAGAAAAGAAAGACCGCGTTGACGACGCTCTTCACGCTACACGCGCTGCGGTAGAAGAAGGTATCGTAGCCGGTGGTGGTATCGCTTTCATCCGCGCTATCGAAAGTATCAGTAAAATGAAAGGTTCCAACAACGACGAAGCAACCGGTATCGCTATCGTGCGCCGTGCGCTGGAAGAACCGCTGCGTCAGATCGTAGGCAATGCCGGTATCGAAGGATCTATCGTGGTACAAAAAGTAAAAGAAGGTAAAGATGACTTCGGCTTCAACGCACGTACTGAAGTGTATGAGAAAATGCTGTCTGCCGGTGTGATCGATCCTACGAAAGTAAGTCGTGTGGCACTTGAGAATGCTGCTTCTATTGCTGGTATGTTGCTCACTACCGAGTGTGTGATCGCCGACAAGCCAGAACCTAAATCAGCTGCTCCTATGCCTGGCGGAATGCCCGGTGGTATGGATATGGGATACTAATCGTTTTTCATCGATTAAAGTAGGAAACCGCTGCAGGCTTTGGTCTGTGGCGGTTTTTCTTTGGGGAAAGTGTACACTGACGAACTAAATAACGTTCTTCTGCCCGGATACGTCATGTGCTATGAAAGTAATGCCCAGACCGTTTCATGTGTGCTCGCTGGAAAACCAGAACTTAAATCAGCGAATGCCCGGCGTAAATATGCAATACTAATCGTATTCCTCATTTGATTGAAATAGAAAACTGCTACAGGCTAGCTTCCGGCTGTTTTTATCTACAGAAATAAAACCCTGTAAAGCATAGTTGTATTTTAAAAATACGATAAGTCACTTAACTATATAATTGATCTCGTAAAATGTAATATTTAATTTAGCGTTCATTGTAGTGAAGTCCTTAATCTCTCTAAATTAAATACTATGAAAAATACAATACTGATATTAATCGGCTGTTTGCAGCTTACCGCCTGTTGTACCAAACAAGGTTGTGCTGTAAATTATAGGGAAAAGCCACTTGTCTTTAATGGCTTCAACATAGATGACCTCGATACGCTTTTACTGGTACGTTATCAGTCCGCCACAGATTTCAAAAACGTAATTGACAGTTTTGTTACGCATGCAACAGACGATTATTTACTTTCCTATATCATTAATTTGGATGAGCAACAGTACGCCTTTAAAATCTATTTGCCTGCTACCGGACAGACTTATTTTATCGATCACTTCAGTTACAAAAGAGTAAAGGACTGCAACTCATGTTTCCCGGCCCGCCCTAAATCGGCTTATGAAGATGCATTCACTTCTTATACCTTAAACGGGAAGAAGCAATTCGGGGATTTTATTACCATAGAGCAATAATTTCCTTCTGTGCAAATTCAACCCTTTGCTGCTTTGTGTTTTCTTTGTAGTGAACCCGGTTTGTGCTTTTTCGATTATCTGGTCAGGGTATCCACATTCGATTCCGGATCAGCGCACCTGTGTAGGCCTGACGGAAGGCCTTCAGGTATTTGTATGACTCCAATGCCCGCGGATCGCCGTATTGCATCAGGTCGTTGGTGCTCAGACTGTCCGCGCGGGTGTCGTAAAAGCCGTGCGGTTTCCCGTTGATCACTTTCAGCAGGAGATCATCCTTTGTCCACAGAATGTCGCCTCCCCAGTGCTGTATGGTAAAGCGGTACGGGGCAGGAGAAAAAATGCTGTTGCCGAAGGCAAAAAAAGAATCAGGATACCCGACATACTCCATTACCGAAGGCAGGATATCAATTTGCTGCGTCAGGGTATCTGTTTGTCCGATTAGGGCTGTATCTCCCGGGGCAAAATAGACGATTGGTATCGCAAAGCGGCCCTGGTGGTAATGATAATAATCGTCTTCGGCGAGTGCAAAACAATGGTCGGCAACCAGCACAAATAAGGTGTTGGCATACCAGCTTTGTTTTTGAGCCGTTTTAAAAAACAGGCGTAGCGCATTGTCTGTATAACCAATCGATTCATGTATCGGCAATGTTCCTTTGGGAAAAACACCTTTATATTTCCCCGGAATGGCAAAGGGCTGATGGGAACTCAGCGTGAATACGGAAGCGCAAAACGGTTCTTTCATCGTGCCTATATCTTTTACGGCAAACTGAAGAAAGGGTTCATCCCAGATGCCCCAGTTGCCGTCATAATCTTTAGGCTCGGGATATTCACTCCTGCCGACATAGTGCCGGAATCCGGCGCTGGCAGCAAAATTATCGAAGCTCATGGTGCCGTTGGTGCCGCCGTGGTAAAAGGTACTGCTGTAGCCTTCCCTGGCCAGCAGGCTGGCCAGGGAGGATATCCTGTTGGCGCCGTAAGGCGAGCTGGCGAAAGGTTCTTCCTGCAGGCTGGGGATGCCGGCCAGGATAGCGGGTATGCCGTCTGCGGAACGGTTGGCATTGGCAAAGGCCCTGGTGCAGACAAAGGAATGCTGCATCAGGCTGTCCAGGAAAGGTGTATAGCTTTTCCGGCCGCCAATACCGGTAAACTCTTTTGAAAAGCTCTCGAGCACAATGACCACGATGTTCTTTTTCGTAAAAGATTTGCCTGTGTACTGTTTGGTGGTGTTGATATACTGTTGCAGTACGTTGTTCTCGTAGTATAGCTCCTCTTTCAACTCATTTTGCATACTATAGAGGATACTGAAAGGCGTGTTGAGTACTATGGCGGTATAACGGCTGTCTGTAGCCTCTGCGGCATCGCGCAGGCCTATAGGCACCAGCTGTATGCCCCCGCGTATGCCGGTAATGCAGAGCGCAACAACAATACCTAAGCGTAGGGTCTGCAGCAAGATACGGTCTTCCACTCCTTCGCGCAGGGGCGTATGCTTACAGATAAGCCGGTTTGCCCGTACCAGTAAACAGATCAGGAAAGCGGCCGCCAGCGGAATGTACCAATAAGTAAACAGGAAACCGGGAAGCAGGTTCAGGAAATCTCCCTTACGACTGAGCAGGGAAAGCACATCTGCTGTTGCCCTTTTATGGTTGTAGGGGAAATAGGCCCAGTCGCTGAGTTCAAATAACAGCGCGATACTGTTTACGGCAATAAAGAGGGTGTTTCGTAAACGCTCCAGGAATTTCCCCGCCTTGTATTGCCCGGGGAAAAACAGCAGCAGGATATACAGGCTGTTCAGGAGCAGCAGGGCCGAGAGGTCAAACCGTACGGCTGCAACAGCAGTCTTTACAAAATCCCCAAGGGAAAGACCTGCAAACTGATCGAGGTTGATCAGGGTAAAGACGCCACGGCTGAACTGGTACACTAACAGCAAAAACAGGAGCTGGAAAAGCAGGCGTTTGCACGGCTTGAAAAAGGAAGACTGGCCGGGCATTCTTAGCGAAGGTCTATCTCCGTATTGTCACCGATATTGAGGCTTTGGCTGCTGCCGCGTACATAGGCATCGCTGCCGATAATGGAACCGTGCAGCAGGACATCCTCCAGCTCTGCATAGGAGCCGATGATCGAGTTTTTAATAATAGAAAATTCGATTTTGGTTTCCTCGCCGATCGTCACGTTCGGGCCGATGATGGAGTTCTTGATCACACAGCCTTTGGCAATGCTGACGGGGTGGATGATCACCGTGTCTATCTGGGCTTCTGCACTTCTGTTGTCGGTGTTTTTCAACAGGGTGGCGTTGGTGCTGAGCAGGGTTTCTTTTTTGCCGCAATCAAACCAGGTATTGACTTTAAAGGCGTCAAAGCGTACGTTATGCCGGGTAATAATCTGTTCTATCGCATTGGTCAGTGGGTGTTCACCGGCTGGCAGGGCGCCATTGGCAAAAACGGTATCCAGGGCTTCAAACAGGGTGCGGGTCTCTTTGATAAAATAGATGCCCACCATCGCCATATTCGATTTGGGGATCAGGGGTTTCTCGACCACGTGCAGCACCTTGTTATTTTCGCCCAGCTCTGCTACACCGAAGTGCCTGGGATCGTCTACTTTTTGTACGCCGATCAGGGAGACAGGGCTACTGAGTACACTTTGGAGATCATAGTCGCAGATGGTATCCCCCAGCACCACAATGATCTCTTCATCGCCGATCTTGTCCCTGGTCAGCCAGATGGCATGGCCTGTTCCTTTACGGTCGTTCTGGCTGACAAAAGAGCATTTCAGTTCTGGGTAGTGATGCGCCACATAGTCCTGTATTTTTTCCCCCAGGTATCCGATCACGAAGACAAACTCCTGTACTCCGGCATCGATGAGCTGGTCGACGATGACGCTGAGGATCGTTTTGCCTGCAATAGGGATCAGTGCTTTGGGCTGTGTATAAGTAAGGGGACGTAACTTGGTGCCGGCGCCGGCTACAGGGATGATGGCTTTCACTTTTCAGAATTTGCAGTTGGTGAGAAAAAGGACATAAACTCAAAAAGGGGAACGACAGCAAATGTAAGTACTATTTACTGCTTTCGGGATAGGGAACAAAAAGGCCTGGTAAGTTCTTACCAGGCCTTTACAAAAATTATATAGCTCCGTGTTAGATTTTCCAGGCGTCCACATCACTGCCGGTCTCTTCAGCTGGCGCTGCTGCTACAGCAATGGTTTCTGTGGGTTCGCTGATGGCCTCAATCACCTGCTCTGTTTTAGCCGCTGGATCATACTCCTGATCGTCGCTGTTGTTGAAAGCGTCGAAGTCGAAATCGGGCATCAGTTCAGTTTTAACATAGTTAACTGTTTCTACCAGTGCTTCTGCAAATTTGTTGAAATCTTCTTTATAGATAAACATTTTGTGGCGGTCGTAGCCATCGTCTTCAAAACGTTTTTTGCTTTCTGTGATCGTGATGAAGTAATCGTTGCTGCGGGTTGCTTTTACATCAAAAAAATAGGTTCTTCTTTTACCCGCTTTCACTCTTTTGCTGTAAATGCTTTCATTGTTACGGTTGTTGTCGCCGTAGTTCTTGTTGTCGTACGCCACTATTCGTAGGTTTTAGTTAGAAGTTATATCCACAAATATATAAAAGCAGGCGAATTATCCAACTAAATTTTAACGCTTCGGTATTTATTTTCAAAGAATTGGAATTCTTTTTTTGTTTTTTAGCAAAAGCGCCTATATTTGCAACCCGATTGAAAACGGTGCGATAGCTCAGTTGGTAGAGCAATGGACTGAAAATCCATGTGTCGGGGGTTCAAATCCCTCTCGCACCACGCACAAAAAGACAAGCCTTTCAGCAGATGCTGGAAGGCTTTTTTGTTTTTGGGATACCCGGACAAATATTGCTTTGCAGGATTGCTGTTTCATTTCGTGTAGCGGATCACAGATTCGTGTTATTTTAGGTCCGGCAGGTTCCGCAGGAAGCATGTTGGATAGCGTGAGGAAATTACTTTATCCTGAGAGAACGAAAGAAAGAAAACGCGGTCGTTAAAGGCAGAAGTCCGAAAAGTCTGGCCACTCTTTAAAAAGAGAGTCATTATTAGACCTTAGCTTGTTTGATTGTTCCGTTGATTTTTGATGAAATTGAGCTTTGTAGTTTTTAAAAAGCTCAAGTTCTTCTTGAGTAAAAATTTGATTATTCTCGTTACTCCAATTTACAATTTTATTGATAGCAGCTTTTGTTCTGAATGCATTCTCTTTCATTAAAAATATTATAGTTGACGCGAAACCTTTGTAAGTATCTTCATCCATATTAAATCCAGGCTTTAGTGCATAATGTATAATCCAATCCGCCGTTAGATTTGACTCTATGCTTTTTTGCACTAATGGTGGTAAAACACTCAAATTGCCATTGTCCGAAATAGATTCAATATTATCCATAATCATTTCTACAAAGTCATTAAATTCACTATTAGATACTAACGAGAAGACTAAATAGAAATAGGCACCTAATTTTTTATTATTGGTATGTGTAGCTTCTTCTAATAGAATTTTTAGTATAAGCTTTTTGGCGTTTAAATTTTGAGACTGGAAAGCTTTACGAATAATTTTTTTAGGTTGCCAAGGTCGATCGTCAACTTTCCTTTCAAAAAGAATATCATCAAACATAATCTTAATAGCGAGTTCATATCCAGGATGAGTTGGTTTTTCGCTTATAGTTAGCAGCACTTTATCCCAAACTTTAGTATTCCCGTTGTCAAAACTGTCAGCAGGAGAACAATATAGGGTAACAAGGCAATCCATTACGAAAGCTTCTGAAAAATTGTTTACAATTTGTTCAGAATCATAATTCTCGATTAGCTTCCCGTTCAAAATTAATTCTTGTATTTCCGGTGGTACTCCATCAGTCGTTATCATAACTATTTTATCAAAGTCATTAGCGACAGTTACCTTCTCAAGAACATGATTTTTTTCGTCAGTTTCCAAATCATTCCAATTGCTCAATAAGAACCTAAAAACTCGTGCTTTGTATTGTGCATTTGAAATAGATAGAAATTTCTTGATTATATCGAATCTTTTTACGAGTTCTATTTTTTCTAAGTTTCTTCCAAAAATTGTAAGAAAGATTATTGATGTATAATTATCATAAATGCTACAATTGATATCTTTCAAAACCCAGTCCAAGCCCCCTATTACTATTTCAGAAATCGTTTCTATATCGACTCTCGCGTGTAGAAGTGTGTCTTCAAATCTACCAGGGTTAATATGAATACCTTTTGGTAAATGCTTGAATAGAACTGGAATCATTTCAGCCCATACGATCCACATTGCATCAATCGCACTATCCTCTATGTCATCACGCCAATCAAATGAGTTTGAACTATGGCCTGCGTTGAACTGAGTAAATAATTCAACAGAATTTAAAACTATAAACTGATTATCAAAGGCCTGTTTCATAAAGCCTAACAAATCATTTATGGTTGCTGTAGATTTGAAATAGGGAAACGCTCTAATCAAACCTTTTAATAACTGAAAGTTGACAAATGGGTTTCCCTCTAAAAAAATCTCTTTTATTATTGGAATATCCTCTTCTTTGCAGCTTGATGCTATCAAATATGCTGCAATTTCCTTGATAAAGCTTTCACGATATTTTAAAAAGGAAACTAAATCTTTCACCTTAAAGTCTACTCTTTTTTTGGTTCCTTTAGTAAGTATTAGAATAGACTTGAGAAGATTTAAGGCCTCTTGGGGGCCTAATTTTTCTTTTACTTTAACCCACTCATTCCAATGAGTTTGAATTTCGTCACGATTTTTATATTCTCTTCCATTTCCCCATCTAGTATTAATAGATCGTTTATTCGGAATAAAGGGTACGCCATTATTCCAGGTATAAATAGTTGATTCAAAATTTTTGGAGCGGATTGCTTCAATTAGCTCTTCTCTTTTACCTTCCTGCAAGGTTTCAAAATTTCTAATTAGAAACAATAATGACTGATCTCTTACAGTTACAAATGTTGAGCTAAGGCCACTGCTTACTACTTCTATTATGTCAGTCATTTTCTGATTTTCTGTTGAGTGAAAATCTCGCATTAGATTAAGACAATCAATAGAAGTAAGCGCAACCTCGATATTCAAGCTAGCAATACTTTTTTTGCAAAAAAGTAGCAAGCGATTAAATTTATGAGGCTGGATAGTATTGAGTAGGCGCCTTGCTCCATTTTCATAGAAAGGATGCGTAAATCTATATTCGCCATTTTTTTCTAGCCTGATATATTTAAGCTGTAATAATGACCCCAAAACATCTAAAATCTTTTCTGAAAGATCGTAACGCTGATTGTATTCGGGAAGAGTATACTCAATGTTTGTATTTCTATCAAATAAGTTTGAGTAAGTAGAATAACGAGCATCATCATTCAGTCCTGGAAAATATTCTGTTGAAGAATTAAGTATGTAGCCTATTTCCTGTTCAGTCACTCCTGCAACGGTTGTTGAACTAAGTGCTAGTATCGTCATTACAGAAATATAGTCCCCCCCTAATTTTTGAACATGCTTTTCAACATCAACAGATCCAAAATTTGCTAACAGCTTTATAGCTGTTGTCGTTGGTGATGTTAATTTGGAAAGGTGTCTTTCTAAATAGATCAATTGTCCTGGCTGTATTAATGCATCATCTTTATCGTCATCCAGTATACGCTTGATGAGGTTATTAATTTCAGGTGTTGAAAGCTCATTATCTTGAGAGATTTTTTCCCATATTGAAAACAGAAAAGCACCATCTTTTACAGTCAGATCATGCCAATCATCTAGATCAACGGTACTGCCGAATAGAGCCTCAGAAAGTACATCTTTACTAGTAGTGACTATTAGATATCGAAGCTTATTTTGGGGCAAGAACCTTATAATGTCATTAATCTTCCTTGCTAAGGAATATTTTACTGAATTGATATCATTACCTAAAGGGTCTTCGAGAATACAGAGTCTGTTTTCATTGGATTGATGTAAAAGAAACTCGTAAGCAGTTTCAAAATCCCTTGTCGATTTAAACACTATCGAAGGATTATCAGTGACTAATTTGTGAGCCAGAGAAACTGCCGTTTGAGTTTTGCCACACAATGATAAACCAGTAAGCAAAAGAATTTTTTTAGATTTCAATTCAGTTTCAAGTGCTGATTCAGAATTCGCCTGAATGTAATTGCTATCGAGTTGAGGAAGATTGCTTTTGAAATTATTTATTAAGTCGTTAATTTTTGGAAGTACGTTACTTAATGTTGATCTGCTCTTTCTAACTAAGTCAATAAATTCTAAAAGAACTTCCCTATGGCTATTCGTGGGAATATTATGTTTGGATAACATCAAATTTATTTCAGAAATCATCTGGTCTTCCCGAATTTGATCTAATATAAATACCTTAGACAGGACATTTTTTAGGATTGTAGTTGTTAGAGATTGTGTTTGCCCCTGAATAAATTTCCTTTTGAGTTTTCCTTTAGAGGTAGTAGATGTATCGAACTGTTTTTTAATATCTTGAATCAACACACTCAAATCCTTTTTAAGAATATTTGGATTGCCTTTGTGTTTTAATGTCTGTCTATCGCAAAATAAATTGAGATTATCTGCAAAATCTCTAACCCTGGTATCAGTGATTAGAAAAAAAGAATCCAAATTTCCATTTAAGATTTTTGATAGAACATTTTGAACAGAGCTATTAGCATCAAATTTGGAAAGCATCTTGGCAAACTGGCCTAGATTGATTGAATACTTCCTTTTTTTAAACTGAAAATCAAATACAAGTTTTTTGTTTGTAGTTTTTTCACTTAAGATGAGTTGAACATCTTCAGTGCCAATTTTTTCAACGAAAATCTCCGATACGGAACTTGTCTCTAAAAAACGCAAAATTACAAATACACTACCAAGATATTGGTAGTCATATCCTTCCTGGCCTTCCTTTTCAACAGACATTATTATTGCTATTTTAAGGAAAGATAAATATTTGTTTTGCTTTTTTTAAATAGTAACTTCTTGAGAAAAATTAATAAGGTTATTCCCCGTTGGAAAGCCTGGAACAGTACAACTCCATCCATGTTTCACAAGCAGCCATGGACAGCGTGTTCGGTAAGTTCGGCAATATGATTGTACTCAAAAAAGTAAACGGTGCGTATCTCAAAGAAGAGCTGGCGGATATGCGCTGAAAACAAAAACGGTTTGCCGCAGCAAACCGTTTCCTGTAATATCTCTACTTGTTGCATCAGTCCTCAATGCTCCGCCATAAAGCGGATAATCACCTTGGTGCCACTGGCCTGTTGCCGGTCTACCAGGTCTATGATCTGTACGCCGGCATTGACGCCTTGTTTCAGGTTGATCAGTTCTATGCGTTCCTGGTTGATCTTCGTGCTCAGCGACTGAGGTTTGTTCATTTTACCGGCATTGATTACTGCGGAGCGTTCACGTCCGATACCATTATCTGTCACTTCGACGACCAGGTCGCCGGCACGGGGACCGGCTTTTAAATGTACCGCAAGCGTACCCTGTCCCTGTATGTGCATAATACCGTGCCAGATCGCATTTTCCACATAGGGTTGGATGAGCAGAGAGGGTACTTTAATAAAGTCTATGTCGAGCCCTTCTTCTATATTGATGCTCCAGGTCATTTTTTCCTTAATGCGCAGGGATTCCATTTCCAGGTACAGGCGCAGGGTCTCTATTTCTTTTGTCAGGATACTTTCTTCATCCCTGGATTGCTCCAGGATATTGCGCATCAGCCGGGAAAATTTACTGAGGTAGAGGGAGGCTTCTTCGCAGTTGTTCTGCTCGGTCAGTACTTTGATCGATTTCAGGCAGTTGAAAATAAAGTGTGGATTCATCTGGGCCCGCAGGGAGGCCAGCTCAATCTTTGATACCTTTAGTTCGTGTGTTACGTGCTGTTTCCTGGCCAGCAGGACCACCATAGCTATACCTATTGTCAGCAAAAAGATCACAATGGTGGCCACAATGATCCCGTAAAAAACATTGTTCTCCATTAAGCTACAGATTTGATGTTGATCCTTCTTACCTCCCGGAACACTACGATAAAAGCGATGGCCGTACAAAGGTAGCGGAACTGAGCCAGCAGTTTCATCAGGCCGGTCAGCAACTCTAATTGGTAACGCGAAGAGTGCTCCACGATATAGTCATACATGGAGAGATAGGGGATGCTGCAGCCAAAAAAGAGCAGCACCCCGATAGAGAACCAGAACAGGCTCTGGTTGAACAGGGAATTACGGCTCCAGGCTGACTTGTACAACACAAAGAAATAACAGACCATCAGGATGATGGCCCCGATGACATAAGTGTGCACCGCAAAGGTGCTGATGCCGTAATACCAGATTTCAAAGCCCCAGCTAACCCAGTAAAGGATCAGTGTCGCGATCATACGCGGGTACAGGCTCTTCCTGAAATGAAGGCTTGTAGCGGCAAAGAGCAGGGTAAACTCAACAGGCATGTAGCAGTTGTACAGCCATGTGTTTGTATGACCGTGTATTCTAAACTGCCAGCCCGTCAGCTCTACAAGACAGGATATAAATACCTGCATGGCAATCAACCTGGAAAACGTATCCAGCTTTTTGAACGTCAATATGGCAAACAGGCTGGCAATGAATCCGGCTACTATGTGATAGATCATCGTATTGTGGGTAGGCTCTGCCTAAAGGCGATCTGAAAACATACTAATAGTAATTGATGTTAAAGCGACCACAGTTTATAGGGCACATTTCGGCATAGTCTGCAGCATAGTTTTTAAAGGTTCCCGATGAGGGTACGGAAAGCCCCATGCGGTAGTGCGCTACAACGTGCGTGCGGAAATTGCTGCCTGAATTCTGGTTTGCTACAATGCTGAAGTTGATCAGGTCTGAAGTATTGGGATAATCGGCATTGTCGCAATACATACGTATGATTTCCTGCATGCTCATCACGTTTGAGCGTATATCCCCGCTGGCATCCGTATTGTTGATAAAACTGTAGGTGCCTGGGTTGTTGGGGTGTGTAATGTAGATGTTGCTGCTGCTGCCGCGGAGGTTATTCGTCAACAGGGTGAAGGTACTGCTACTTATAGCAATAAAGCTATTGGATGCGTCTGTACGGAAATACTTGCCGGTACCGACAACGTCGCATTCTTTGGGCACAGCGGTGGGTTTTAAGGCTACAGGCTCATAGATCAGGATCATCTTCTGGCCGTCCATACCAAAGTGCATGCGGAGTGCGCTGTAGTTGGAGTCCGGATCATAGTCTACAGTAGAGTCCATTATCAGCACACCGTACAGTTGCATCAGGTTGCCCACACTCAGCTGCTGGTTGGAAGGATCCAGCGGCTGTACAGTACCGCCGGCACTCATATACCGGAAGTTGGCAGCGAAATTGGCAAGGCCGGCACTCAGTTGATTATCCGTATAGATGTACACATTGCTTTCAGGATTCCTGTCCAAGCTGAAATTCAATTGAGGCTCACGTGCGGTCATGTTGCAGAAGTCGTTGGTCAACATCGCAAAAGAGGGATTCTGTACGGTACCTGTTTCCTTCTGTCTACCCTTATCTGCACGCGTGCAAGCATATTGCAGCAATAAAAAAGTACCAGAAATTATGAGTAAAATTTTGCTTTTCATTGTTTTGATTTTTAATAGAATAATAAAATAAATCTTTTAGGTCGGAATACGTTCAAATTATTCCAGAATTAGCTCCTGGCAAAAAAAATATGCAAAAAACGTGGAAATTTCCTGATAATATTCAGATTTTCTGGTGTTTTTTTGTAAATATCTGGTATTAGGGTCACACTAACGCTAAAGAATAAATTTATCATATATTTTATGGTTGATTTGTATTGTTTTTTAAATATTATAAAATGAAATCGAAAATGATAAAAGTCGCTTTTGCGGAAGACCACACTTCGGTCAGGGAGGGGATTGTTGCGGTAATGAATAATGACCCCGCTATTAATGTGATGATTGAAGCGGAGAACGGCAGGGTGCTGCTGGATAAAATACTGCGCTCCGATACATTGCCGGATGTATGCCTGATTGATCTGAATATGCCGGTAATGAACGGCTTTGAATTACTGAAGGAAATCAAGAGCAGGTGGCCCGGTATGCCTTGTATTGTTTTATCTGCCATTATCGAGGAGAATTACATTATTTCCCTGCTGCGCCTCGGCGCCAACAGTTTCCTGAATAAATCCTGTGCTACTTCTGAAATTATCCTTGCGGTAAAACAAGTACATGAATACGGGCATTTCTATAATGATATCCTGAATGAAAGGATCATTGAAAATGTCGTCAATGTGAAGCAGAAGATGCCGGTACTGACGGAGCGGGAAATCCAGTTGCTCAAATATGTGTGTACGGAACTGAACTATGCTGAGATTGCAGCCGCCATGAATACTACTTTTAAAACAGTGGATGGCATTCGTGAACGCCTTTGCCTGAAGCTCAGGATCAATACAAGGGTTGGCCTGGCACTGGCTGCGATACGCCTGGGCTATGTGACGCTGGAAACAGAGCATTACCTGCATTAGCAGTACTGCGATTGTCTGGTACAGCTTATTGAATAAAAGAAAGCGGACCGCCTGGTCCGCTTTCTTTTTAGTGTAATGTATAAAGACCGATAAGGTTTCAAAAACCTTATCGGTCTCGTGTGTAACAGGTCTCTCCGTTTCAAAAATCCTATAGGTCTGAACACCTTACAGCTCCGGTAGCACAGGTCTGCGGTTGAATACAAAAAGAGGCTGTCTGAATAATCAGACAGCCTCTTTTCTGAAAAAGCATCGCTGCTCTTCCGGCATTGTTTAGTGTGCGATGATCATACGCTGCACATCTACATTGCCGCCATCTTTCACCAGCCTTACCAGGTATGTACCTGAGCTCAGTTGCATTGTACTGTATTGCCAGCTGCCTTGGGCGCCGCTGACGCTGTACTCTGCCACTGATTGG
Organism: Chitinophagaceae bacterium; assembly: GCA_035497375.1. Lineage (GTDB taxonomy): Bacteria > Bacteroidota > Bacteroidia > Chitinophagales > Chitinophagaceae > Rurimicrobium. The sequence goes on from DATJDO010000169.1 coordinate 15,137, forward strand.
CCAAGCAGGTTAAGGATGTGTATTTTGTAAACATCACCTTGTTTCCATTCCGGAATGTCAAAGCTGATTTTCACATTACTGTTCGCAGGGTTAGGCGCAATCTGCATGCTCGGAGTCAGCATGCCCGTTCCGGTTTCTTCCGAACCCGGAGTAGTTCTGGCTGCTGCGTCTGTGCAAGGATAGCGTTTCCTGTCGTTCAGTCCGTCAAATTCACCCAGCATACTGAAGCATACCATGTCTTTGCAGCTGAGTATGATCAGGAAGCGGACATTTGTCACGCCGGGGTTTGGATGATAATTGAAGTTCAGCGCAGACCAGCCGGAAGGCAGGGTTCCTGTTGCAGGAGAAACTGTACCGTTGGGCAGGCCTGAGCCCGGATCTACAGCAATGATGGTGTAGGTAACCGGAGCACAACCCATGGTATTGTTGACCAATACCGTGCCGTTAAAGTATGGATTGCCAGTGCTACCGCCTACGCAACCGAAGTTCCTCCAGCGGGTAGCCATATCGCATGGTTTCATATCCCTGCATGGGTAATCGTTCAGATGTACATCGATATCCCTGGAGATACAATCTTTTCCGTCACAAGTGATCACTACCTTGAAGCGAACGTCTGTCACTCCCGGGAATGGATTGTAAGCGAAATTGATCGGGCCGCCTGTGTACACTCCGGAGGCCGGAAGAACCGTACCATTGGCCAGACCCGTTACCGGATCAACAGCATAGATGGTATAGGTTGCATTCGGACATCCTGCTCCGCCTACATTGAATGCTCCGTAATAGGTCGGAGTAGTCGATCCGGGGAGGATTTCGCACCTCAGGTAAGCCAGGTGTGCATCCAGTTCACAGCAGTCTTCAGTCAGGCTTACAGACATGGTGTGTGAAGTTTCAGCACAAAGGCCGTTATCCAGGTACCAGGAGTAGAGGCCTGATCCGTTACCGTTGCCCGCACCTGGTATCAGGTGAATGTTCAGCGGATCAACAGTAGAGAACATACCGCTGCCGGCCCATGGGCCATTGGGGAAAGGCAGGCCACCGCCACCGATCAGCCATTTCCAGGCAGTAAAGATCTGATAGCTCGGACCATCCACACGTCTTGGCAGTTGCAGACGGCAGTATTCGTAGCAACCGCGTGGGAAACGCCAGAAGTAGTATGAAGGCTCCATCGGAACATCGATATCTGCATAGTTGGTACAGCCCCATGTATTGCTGGCCCATACGCGGTAAGCACCGCCATGGTTCACAATAGTGGAAGTGCCGGAAGTACCGTTGCTCCAGTTGTAAATCTCTCCGGCTGCAGGACTGGCTACATTCAGCTGAATGCTGTAGTTAGCACAGTTTACGGCAAACGGACCGGAAATAGTCGGTACAGCTGGTATGCCGTGTACGGTAATGGTGTACACCGGCGATGTTGCCGTACAAGCTCCGGAATAAGGAAGCGGCAGGTTTTGTGTAGCGCTTACGCGGTATTGGTACACGCCTGCAGAAAGTCCGCCGGGGATCGTAAAGACCGCAGCACTGCCTACAGGTACCCAGCTCATGCCGATCAGTTGTTCCCACTGGAAGGTAATACCCGTAGTCGTGCCATTGGCTGCACTCAGGGTAATGGACTCGTTGGGACAGAAATCGTGTTCGCCGGTAATGGCCACATCAGGCAGCGGCTGGAAGGCGCGCTTGGCAGGTGTAGGATTACCAGGCTGCAGACAGCCACGGGCATCCGTTACCATAGCCCAGTACAGGCCATCCTGTGTTACATTGATCGGGTTGCCGGTAAGGCCGGTAGGTACATCTTCATCAAACCATACATAGGAGTTGGAGCCATAACCGCCGGTCACACCAACCAGTGTGATGGGAGATGCAGTACCCTTACATTTGATGTCTTCCTGGGCACTGTAGGTATTCACAGTGTTCAGGGTAAATGTGTTGGGGTACACCTGTAAAGGCAGTGTAGTGTTGAAGGTACAGCCGAAGGCATCTTCAAGTGTCAGCACCGGATTTACGGAGCCGGCACTGTTGCCATAGGTCCTGTAAGACAGGTTAGACGTTGTGGAGATAAATCCTGTACCATCTCCAAAGGCCCATGTCCATTTTGTAATACCGGTATTGTTAATACTGGTAAAGGTAACTTCCCTTCCGGCACAAGTGCTCACACCAGGGCCCAGTGGGTCAAAGGTGGTCATCGTGAACAGAGGAACAGGAACAGTCGGTACCGTATAGGTCCTCGTACGGGTGCATGTATAACCCAGTGGATAAGCCGGACCGGTAACGACAACCGTATTGGTGATCGTCAGCGTGCTGCCCGGAGTATACAAACTCAGGTTAATCGTTGAAGCACTGGTGGACGGACCGCTACCTATTGTATTCCAGGTTTGGGAAGTAATGGTATAGCCGGACAATACGGGTGACTGATCGTTCAGCGAAAGGGTATAGCCTCCCGGTACACAATTGGTCGTGTAGTCAAAGTCTGCAATTACCGGTACAATCACATTTTCTGTGATCAGGGTACAGCAAGGCGTAGTCGTAGTCGCATAGCACAGTTGCAGTGTTACAGGATAGATGCCTGGTTTTTCTGCTGTGATGCCGGTCAGCGAAACATTCGGGAATGAATAAACCGGTGCTGGCAGTGTGAAATAAGGCACTGTGCCGGTTACGTTCATGCTTGTTACTACAGGG
>DATJDO010000170.1:0-2584 GCA_035497375.1 Chitinophagaceae bacterium
TTTCAGCAAAGGAGCCAGGAGCATGCCTTTTTCTGATAGTGCAAATGCCTGGGCATAGTCCTTTCCGGCCAATTCTCCGTAACAACGTTGTTTCTCCAGCAGTGGCTTCGATGCCCCGCCCATACTTTCGGGAATGAAGAAATAACTGCTTTTCTGTTTAAAGTCGGGGTGTCCCCATTGTTGGAAAGGCTTGTCTGTGCCGCGTCCCACGCTGACATAGGTTCCTTCAAACAAACACAGGCCCGGGTACAGGTACACAGCGGTCATGGTGCGCAGGTTGGGGGAAGGAGCAACCGGCAGGGTGTACGCTTTGCTATGGGTGTAATTGCGGCAGGGAATGATCTTCAGGTTCAGACCGTCTGCATTGGGAATCCATCCTTCTCCGGCCAGCATCTGCGCATACTCAGCGGCCGTCATGCCATACAATACGGGTATAGGCTGCATGCCTACAAAGGAGCGCAGGGCCGTATCCAGTACAGGGCCATCTACCAGGTGCCCGTTGGGGTTGGGCCGGTCCAGGATCAGCAGAGTCTTGTTCGCGTCAATGCAGGCCTCCATGGCATATTGCAGCGTAGAGATATAGGTATAAAAGCGCACTCCTACATCCTGCAGGTCGTACACCAGCACATCCACATCTGCAAGCTGTGCTTTGCTGGGTTTTTTATTGTTGCCATACAGGGAGATGACGGGCAAGCCCGTACGCGCGTCCGTTTCATTGCTGATGTGCGCCCCGGCATCTGCAGTACCGCGAAATCCATGTTCGGGCACGAACACTTTTACCACCTGTACACCGGAAGACAATAAAGTGTCCAGCAATAAGGTGCGGTCTATTACAGAAGTCTGGTTGATCAGCAGCGCTACTTTTTTCCCTTTCAGCAGGGGCAGATACTCTTTCATTTGACTGGCCCCGGTTTCCGTTTTTTGTGCCACAGCCAATGTACCGGCTCCCTGTACCGATACCAGCAAACAAGCTGCTACCATCACTTTCCCCATCTTACGCAATAAACCCATCATGATTATTTAACATTATTTGAGCGAAGGTAAACAGGGCAGTTCAAATATTAATATTACCTTGTGCTCTTAATTTTTAATCATATAATATGACACAAGTAAAAAACGGAGACAAAGTGCGCGTACATTACCACGGCAAACTGAATGACGGCAGCACTTTTGACTCATCTGAGGGAAGGGCTCCTCTGGAGTTTGAAGTAGGCAGCGGGCAAGTGATCAAAGGCTTTGACGATGCTATGGAAGGCATGAAGATCGGAGACAAAAAGACGGTGGTAATCCCTGCAGAAAATGCGTATGGAGAAGCTTCAGAACACAATATGATTGAATACCCACTGTCCGACTTTCCGGAAGAAATGAAACCGGAAGTAGGCATGGAACTGCATATGAGTGACAACGAGGGCAATAATTTTCCTGTAGTGATCAGGGAGATTAAAGCAGATTCCGTGGTGCTGGACGCTAACCATCCACTGGCAGGCAAAGAGCTCACTTTTGATATCGAGCTGGTAGAAATTATCTAAACTATTTCACACCAATATATACGGGCCGGCAGCACTACTGCCGGCCCGTTTTCTGTCACCGTAGTTTGTTGTAAATCCGCATCAGGCTATCGCCCTGCGAACCTGTTACTTTACCGATCAGTTCTTTGGCAACATAACTTTTCAGCGTGCCATAAGCCAGCACGCTGACATTACATTTTTCCACCAGGTTGTACAAAGGCTTATTACCAGACACCTTCTCCTTGTATTCTTTGCTGAAGGCAAAACCGCCTCCCGGTATCTGTACCAGGCTGTTTTGTGCCGACGGGTCCTGCAACAGCACCTCCACTTTCAGTGAATCGGAGTAAGCTGCTTTCTTTTCCAGCTCGTTCAGCAGCGTACCGGCCATATGCAATTTTTCTTTATCGCCCAGGCGGGCAGAACAGGCAGACAGCAGGCACAGTGCAAAAAGAAACATTCTGTTTTTCATCTGAGGGCAGGTATTGAATGAATTAAAAAGATAGCCTTATAAAATTACGGCTTCGCCAGCAGGGAAAAGCCCGGCACTGATAAATTAGTATTGCCTTAAGAATAGGCACTTCCTATACAAAATGACTGAGCAGGAGGCGTAGCCCTACAATGCCCAGGCAAACGGCCAGGGCCTTGGTGATCGTCTTCCCTTTGATGCGGTGCGACAGAAAGGCCCCGAGTTGTGCGCCGCACATGGCACCGATACACAGCGCAATGACCATTTTCAATACCTGCGGATCATTGTAATTGCCATTGACGGCATGCACGATCACACTGACGGAAGACATAATGGCCAGTATAAAATGCGAAGTAGCCGTAGCGATATAGACCGGAAAATGCAGCCAATGTACCATCGCCGGCACATGAATGATACCGCCGCCGATACCGAGTATCGGGGACAGGAAGCCCACCAGTACACTGATCAGTATACCGGCCTTCTGGTTATAGGCATAGGTAAAAACAGTTCCGGCACGATCTGTGAGTGTTGCTTTTTTCAGGCCGGAAGGCACCGGGTCGCTCAACAGCTGGTCTGTCGCTTTTTTGCGGACAAACAGGAATACAGACAG
>DATJDO010000171.1:0-2891 GCA_035497375.1 Chitinophagaceae bacterium
TGGTATTGCTGAGCATCGCAGTCATCATCTTACAGACAGAAACAGTAAATACCTTGTTACAACGTGTTTTCGACAACGTACTGATCCTGCAGGTACTCAGTCTGCTCGTGTTGTTTTTTATCATCTACAGCACTATTGCCTGCGTTTACATTTACGGACCTTCGCTGTCGCACCGCTTCCGCTTTATCTCCGCGGGCGCTGTATTTGCGAGCATTACCTGTATCCTATCTTCTGCCGTCTTCTTTTATGCTGTCGACAATTTTCTCAATTACAATAAGGTCTACGGTTCTATCGGCACTTTGATTGCCTTTTTTGTCTGGCTATCCATCAATACCCGCATCATTATGCTGGGTTACGACCTGAATGTAAGTATCCTTATGGGCCGGATTCACAAGACCAATCCTCCGCCAGATGCTTTACCCGAGCAAAATATCGAGTAAACGGGATACGCCAAGAGTAGCCGGCATTTCTATTTTGACAAGATTCTGCAAATCGTCCACTTCCGGTATTCGTTTATCGATGACATATTTGGGAACCTGAGTCGGGGCATATTTTAATAATCCGGCGGCAGGATACACCAATAAAGAAGAGCCGATCAGCACGATAATGTCCGCCCAGTTGTTCACCAGCTCAAAAGCCGGCTCTATATTGGGTACGGCTTCGCCAAACCATACCACATGAGGCCTGAACTGACCGCCATCGGGGGCTTTATCTCCCAGCTTGATCGGCTGGTCGTAGGGATACAATATTGTATCATTGCGTACACTGTGCATTTTAGTCAGCACTCCGTGCAGGTGCAATACATGGGCAGAGCCTGCCCTTTCATGGAGGTCGTCAATATTCTGGGTAATAATCCTTACTTCGTATTGCTCTTCGAGCTGTACCAGGCCATAGTGTGCGGCGTTGGGTTGAGCGGCCAGGCAGGCCTCCCGGCGCATATTGTAAAAGCGCAGCACCAAGTCGGGGTTCTTCCGGAATGCATCCGGAGTCGCCACATCGGCAACCCTATGCTCTTCCCAGAGCCCGTCGCCGTCCCTGAATGTCTTCAGTCCGCTCTCTGCACTGATACCGGCGCCAGTCAATACCACGATCCTCTTCTTTTCCATTATAGTCCTTTTGATTTGAGCTGAACGAATTCCGTGAGCAATTGAAACACGGAGGGTATCTTATTCAGCGACAACTCCTTCGGCTTGTCAAACACATCGTGGTAATGCCCTTTGCCGCCATTGGCGTAAATAAAAATAGCAGGTACGCCTGCCTCGGTAAAAGGATAATGGTCGCTGTTCGGCGCATTGTCCCGGCTTTTGACCTGCGGCAAATATTTCTTCTCTGCATTGATTCGGTTCAGCAATTCAAAATTGCCCTGCTGCTGTAACGCGTTCACAACGGTGATCCCGTCCGTGGCATCGCCCATCAGGTCTATATTCACCAGGCATTTAATTTTTTCAAGGGGGAAAACCGGATGACTGACAAAATACCGGGATCCCAGCAAGCCTGCTTCTTCGCCGCTGAAAGCGATAAAGACCACAGAATACCGTTGCGGATGCTCCAGGAAATACCTGGCGAGCGCCAGGTTAAAAGCCGTGCCGCTGGCATTGTCATTCGCCCCGGGGAAAACAGCTTTGCTACCCATCTTGCCCAGGTGATCGTAATGAGCCGTAAAGACAATGAAACTATCGGGTACTGCCGAACCGGGAATATAGGCGATCACATTTTTGCTGGGTGCTGAGCGCAGTAATTTCTGCTGCACATTCACCTCTACTTTCCTGCCCCCGGGCAGGGAGGTGTCGGCAACGTACAATACCGTAGCCGGTATGGTTTCTGTAGCAACGGTCCAGATCAGCTTTGAGGACTGGGGTATGATATAACAGCCTTTGGGCAAGCTGGCAGCCAGCTCATGAGGACGGATCTTCAGTTTTTTGCAGAGCGAATCTGCATGACGCAATTGGTACACCTCAGATGTTTTAAAGCGGACCTTTTGTTTTTCCCAGCCTGCAGAGTCGTCGATCTTATCGAGATTGATGCGCTCGATCTTTGTTTTGCCACTGGTCTGGTACGAATTACTGCCAGCATCGACAATAAAATCGGCACCAGGCTCCAGCTGTTGTTTGCCCATTTTCAACTCTACTTTGGAAGGGAAGGTGTTCACATCAAAAGTATAGTCCTGGTAGTAGCCAGGTGTAAAAGATTGTAAGCCCATTTCTGAAAAATTGCGGGCAATAAAGCGTGCGGCCTTATCCCGGCTGTTGGCTACATAGCCACGCCCGCCAAAACCCGGGCCGGCCAGGGTTCCGATGCTTCTTTTAATGTAATTCATATCCTGGGCAGCGGCACAAAGGTGCAGGAAGCACAGGAGCAATGCGGTTATTGTGGTTTTCATATGTTTCATTTGATTCGATGCTGCCCCTGGTACGGTACAACTCATTTTCCTGCTGTACAGGTGCAGGCAAAGTTACTCTTCCTGTTGCTGCGGTGCGTCTTTTACCAGGTAAACAATAACGGGAAAATGGTCGCTATATCCTTTGATCCAGCGGGTACCGCTATAACTGCGGTGCGGGTAGCCTTTGTAGCGTCCGAAAGAATTTTTCAGGAAATCTTTATTGAAGACAGCGGCACGGTAATATTGCCAATGCCCGGTACCGGATGCCAGCCAGGCCGGTGATAAAATGATCTGGTCAAACAGGTTCCATTTGTCATTGTGCGACAAGCTGCCGATGCCTTGTTCATAGTATTTTGTCCAGGGATTGTATAGAGCACCTTTAAGTGCCTTCTGGCGACTGCCACTTGCCCCCAGCACTTTGGTTACACTGGGGCTGACGGGATCGTCATTCAGGTCGCCCATCAGGATGATCTTGCGTTCGGGTTTTGCGCCAGTAGTTGCTCTATTGCCT
>DATJDO010000172.1:0-4086 GCA_035497375.1 Chitinophagaceae bacterium
GCGTTCAATACCTGAACTATGGCTCTTTTAGCCAGACAGATGCCAGGGGTAATGAAAATGGTACCTTCAATGCGGCTGATTTTGCTGTCTCGCTGGCGGCATCCCGGCAATACAAAGAGCGCTGGCGCTATGGGGCCACCCTGAAAATGGCGCAGAGCAAACTGGCGGATGTCAGCGCTACAGCGGTGCTGGCCGATGTGGGTGTTGTGTACCAGGATACGGCAAATTTCCTGACCATTGGCGCCACTGCTAAAAATATGGGGGTGATGGTCAAACAATACACAAGCGGAAAATATAACAACGAGCCCTTGCCATTCGATCTGCAACTCGGGATTTCCAAACGCTTTAAACACCTTCCGCTGCGCTTGTTTGGTACGGTGCATCACCTGTATGAGTGGGATGTACGCTACAATAATCCTGAGGATAAAAAGCGTACCACCGTTTTCGGGTCTGCTGATACTACCGTCAGCAAAAGCTTTTCTGACAATCTTTTCCGCCATTTTATCTTTGGCGCGGAAATAACATTGGCCAAAAGAGTGGTACTCACGGTGGCGTATAATCATATGCGCCGTAAGGAAATGGCTCTGGATGATAAAAAGGGTAGCGCCGGCTTTTCTTTTGGTGGTAGTATCTACCTGAATAAGTTCCAGATCCATTATGCCCGCTCTTATTACAGCATAGCAGGTGCTTACAATGAGTTCGGCCTGAATATACAGCTGAACAAATTTATCGGCGGCAATGCCACCTGGAAGGCCGATTACCCCAACTGGGAATAAAAAGGCTTTTGTACTGCCGGGTCTTTGCGGTAAAGGACCTAACTTTGCATCATGCAAATTCTAGACGGCCAGGCAGTCTCCGCACAGATTAAAGAACAGATCAAAAATGAAGTGATAGCATTGAAAAGCAAAGGCGGTAAAACACCGCACCTTGCTGCTTTGCTGGTGGGTAATAATCCAGCCAGTGAAGCCTATGTAGGCAATAAAGTTCGTACCTGCGAAGAACTGGGCTTTGGGTCCACTTTGCTGCGTTATGGTACGGATATCAGCCAGGCAGAGTTGCTGGCAGAGGTGCAGCAACTGAATGAAAATAAAGATATTGACGGTATTCTCGTTCAATTACCCTTGCCGGCCCATATTGATGAAAACAGCGTGATCAATGCCATCCATCCCGATAAAGATGTAGATGGTTTTCACCCGATATCGCAGGGCAGGATGCTGCTGGGCCAGGATACTTTCCTTCCGGCCACCCCATATGGCATCATGCTGATGTTGCAGCATTATGGTATTGATACTTCCGGGAAGCATTGTGTGGTGATCGGCCGCAGTAATATTGTCGGTACACCGATGACCGTGCTGATGAGTCGCAATACGAACCCTGGTAATGCCACCGTTACCCTGGCGCATAGCCGTACTAAAGACCTGAAAGCATTGACCCTGCAGGCAGACATTATTGTGGCTGCGATTGGCAAAGCCAGGTTCCTTACCGCCGATATGGTCAAAGAAGGAGCGATAGTGATTGATGTGGGTATTAACCGCATCGATGATCCCAGCCGCAAGAGCGGATCGCGCCTTGTCGGGGACGTTGATTTTGACCAGGTGGCCCCTAAGTGCAGCTTTATCACCCCGGTACCCAAAGGCGTTGGCCCGATGACCATCTGCGGCCTGATGAAAAATACACTGAAGGCGGCACAGATCGCCCGTTAATTTTATACCCTGTTATTTTGTTACCAGCAATACCCGATACCGTTTCTTATCCCGTTATGGAGCACTTCTATACCCTGCAGGGAGAGGGTGCCTATGCCGGCCAGGCAGCTTATTTTATCCGCCTGGGCGGATGCGATGTAGGCTGTGTGTGGTGTGATGTAAAAGAAAGCTGGGATGCGGATGCACATCCGAAAATGACACTTGCGGACATTGTTGCCGCAGCGCAGCAATTCCCGGGCAGGATCGCCGTGGTGACAGGAGGGGAACCTTCCATGCATGAACTGAAACCCCTTACGGACGCCTTGCACGCCGCAGGTTTCCGTACCCATATCGAGACATCAGCTTCCAGCCCCCTTACCGGCGATTGGGACTGGGTGACCTTATCTCCCAAAAAGTTCAAAGCTCCTTTGCCGGACAATATGCATGCTGCCGATGAGCTGAAGATCATTGTTTTCAACAAGTCAGACTTCAAATGGGCGGAAGATTATGCTGCGCGGGTGAAGCCGGAATGCAAACTGTACCTGCAAACCGAATGGGACAAGCGCGACGAAATGACACCGCTGATCATTGACTTTATACAAGAACACCCGCGCTGGCAGCTTTCGATGCAGACGCACAAATACCTCAATATTCCTTAATCTTTATGACTACACTGCAAGCGATCATCCTGGGCATTATCGAAGGGCTTACTGAATTTTTACCGGTGTCTTCTACCGGCCACATGATTATAGGCAGCTCGCTGATGGGCATCCAGAAAGATGAATTTGTGAAGTTGTTCACCGTTGCGATACAACTAGGCACGATCCTTTCGGTAGTGGTTTTATATTTCAAGCGTTTTTTTAAAAGCATTAATTTTTACCTGAAGCTGATCACCGCTTTTATCCCGGCTGCAATTTTCGGTGTACTGCTGTCCGACAAGATCGATGAGCTGCTCGAAAGCCCGCAAACAGTCGCTATAGCATTGGTGCTGGGTGGTATTGTATTGCTGTTTGTCGACAAGATTTGGAAAAACAACACCAACAACGATTCGGACAATATTAAGTATCCTTCTGCCTTTACCATCGGCCTGTTTCAATGCCTGGCCATGATCCCCGGCGTATCGCGCTCGGCTGCAACGATCATCGGCGGTATGCAGCAAAAGCTGACCCGCAAAGCTGCTGCAGAATTTTCGTTCTTTCTGGCGGTACCGACTATGTTTGCCGCCACGGCGAAGAAACTCCTGGACTTTTATAAAGACGGGCATACTGTTTCTTCCCAGGAGTGGGGCCTGCTGGCTATAGGTAATGTCGTAGGCTTTGTTGTCGCCATTATTGCGATCAAGTCTTTCATTTCTTTTGTGACCAAATACGGCTTCAGGGCCTTTGGTATTTACCGCATCATTGTCGGAGGGATCATCCTTGCCTTGCTGTGGAGCGGGCATAGCCTGGAGATTATTTGATTTTTTGTAGTTTTAGTGAAACATCCGTTTCATGAAGCATTTTCTTTTAGGCTTATTCAGCTTGCTGACGATCAGCGCAGCGGCGCAAAAAGGGATCATTCACCCTGTAAACCTCAGTGGCCTTACCTCAGGGCGTACTGTTGTGATCCAGGAAGTACTGGACCATGCTGTTTTGCTGCATGAAGACCCGGCGCAGGCCATTGTGGGTTATGAACTGGTCATTGTTTCAAAAAAGCCCACCAAGGAAAAGATGATCAAAATGACAGGGCCGGCATTCAGCCCGGAAGCCCTGGATTACCTGAAGACCCTGAAAGGTAAAAAGGGAACGATTGTGATCCGGAATGTCATGACAGAGAGGGGATCTGTGATCTTTGAGACACCGCACCGCATTGAACTCACTTTTATGGAGTAAGCGGCACGCTCAGTTGTTGATTTACCACAGGTCATAGTGCACGCCCAGCTTCAGGTAGGTCGGCCTGTAATTGAGGCTCACAATCCCGCTGTTACTACGATCCACCTGAAAAGCTAAGGGGACGTTTTCTGTAAACAGGTGTAGTAGTTGTTTTTTTAATACGATATAGGTGCTGAACCTTTTGTTGCGCAAAGGCTGAAACAGGATGCCTGCGCTGACTGAAGGCATGATCTTCCTGCGGTATTCATTGACAATGGCCATATTGCTGTCCAGGTTCACGGCAAAGCCGGTAGCATTGCTCGGATTGGAGGAAGTGCCATAGCCCATTACTGGTTCAAATAGATATTCCAGTCCGATGCCGGTCAGAATCTTAAGGCCCTCATAGCGGGTAGGAAAGCTGATCTGCCCTTCAAACCCCAGGTTGTGCTGGTAAAGGTTAAGGCCTCTGAAGCTATTGATGCTATAGCGTATGGGGTCGTAGACCAGATTCAGTTTTCCTGTAAACCCCAACCCGTTTTCCTGTGCCGGATCTA